>JBBIRM010000009.1:39298-44693 GCA_037441765.1 Deltaproteobacteria bacterium
AATTCAAAAGGTCTGAAAAGAAGCAGATCGGGATGACCATCTATGGAACAACTACCCCTGGTTGTATGGCGGCAAAGACATACTTAGAATCGAAAGGGTTTGAAGTAGTGGCCTTTCATCCCAATGGGACAGGCGGAAGGGCCATGGAAGAGATGATTGAAGAAGGGATTTTAAGTGGTGTTCTCGATATGACTACCCATGAATTAACGGACGAACTCTTTGGAGGTCTTCACCGGGCTGGACCAAAGAGACTTGAGTCAGCAGGTAGAATTGGAATTCCACAGGTGGTTGTACCAGGAAGCATTGATTTTATTGTCACAGGTCCTATGGATGCTCTTCCCAAGGAGTATCGAGATAGAAAATATATTGCCCACAACCCGAGCATCACCTTAGTAAGGGCCACACCTGAGGAGATGAAGGCGATTGGAAAGATTATGGCTTCAAAACTGAATGAGGCCAGAGGCCCAACAATAGTGATGATCCCCTTAAGAGGGTTTTCATACCCCAATCGAAAAGGAGAAGCCCTTTACGATGAAGAAGGAAATCGAGCCTTCATTACTTCCCTTAAGGAAAACCTGAAAGGGATAAGAGTGATAGAGATTGATGCCCACATCAATGACCCTGAATTTGCGAGAGAAGCGGCTCAAATGATGGAGAGACTCTTACAAAGCGAGTCTTAGATTTTTATATGATTAAATCTTGGGAATTTCATTATAACAATTTTTATGTATGGCAAGCCTTCAGGCTTGCATATCATTTTAATGCAAGGCTAAAGCCTCGCCCTACAAAATTTGGTTAGATTTTTTGGCAAGTTATTGAGAGGAAAAGTGTTCGTTAAAACGATTAAGTTATTAGAAAAGGCGAGGAAGGAAGGCTATGCAATTGGAGGGTTTAACGTTTGGAATCTGGAGAGCGCCTTAGCCCTTTTTAAGGCTGCGGAGGAGTGCTCCTCTCCAATTATTTTTAATATCCAGGAAAAGGTCCTTACCCTATTGCCTTCAGGCATACTTGAAGGGTTAATCTATATTTTAAGCAAAGAGAGCAAAACTCCAATGGCCATTAATTTAGATCATGGAAAGACATTTGAGCTCTGCACCCAATGCATTGATCTGGGATACCAATCCGTGATGATTGATGGAAGTCACCTCCCGCTTAAGGAGAATATGGCATTGACTAAAAGAGTGGTAGAATATGCTCACCGAAAAGGGGTTTCTGTGGAGGGGCAGGTTGGGGAGGTGGGGGTGAGTTGGATAAAGGAGAAGGGAGGAAAGAAGACAGATCCATTGGAGGCTCAGGAATTTGTTAGAAATACAAGGATAGACCTTTTAGCCATCTCCATAGGAACTGAATCAGGTCCATATGAAGAAGAACCCATCCTGGATTATGCTCTTGCGGAAGAGGTCCTTAAACAGACAGGTGTTCATCTCGTTTTACATGGCTCCTCTGGATTGTCAGGGGAGGCGATTCGTAAATGCATACAGGCGGGCATCACCCATTTTAGATTTGGAACCGATCTCCATCAGGCCTTCTTTAATCCAATAAAGTCAAAAGAGAGGGAATTATTGAAAAGTGGATTTAATCCCCAATATATTCTACCAGACATCATTGGCTCGATAAAAGAGGTGATTAAAGAGAAACTTGAGCAATTGGGTTCAGCAGGAAAGTCAAATTAGGTGAAGGCGATGGATATAAGGATTATTCCCATCAATACTGGGTTCATACACGTCGATAAAGGAGGTACACTCACGCAGGGTAGAGGATACGGAGAGAGGGTTTTTATCCCTGCCACCGCCTGGTATATTTATGGAGGTAAGGAAAAGGTCTTAGTCGATACTGGAATGTGTGACACCGCTCGCGCTGATCGTTATCACCATGCGGGCTCCTATCAGGAAGAAGACCAGAGGATAGACCGAGCATTGAAGAAGATAGGGATTGATCCCGAAGAGATTGATAAGGTGATCTTTACCCATCTCCATTGGGATCATTGCCACAACCACAGGTTCTTTAAGAAGGCCAAGTTCTATGCCCATATTGATGAGGTGCGATTTGCCTTTACCCCATTACCCCCATACTATAGGTCTTATGAATCACCCCATTTAGGGATCGTTCCACCATTTTCGGAGACACCATTTCAGTTGACAAAAGGTGTGGAAGAGATTAGTAATGGAATTTATGTTTTCCCAACGCCAGGGCATTCGCCCGGGCATCAGTCCGTAGCAGTTGAGACAAGAAGAGGGACATATGTGATCACAGGCGATGCGGTCATGTCGTGGGAGAACTGGAGCGGGGATCCTGAGAATCACCTTCCCTTCATCATGAATGGAAGGTATTTTGATCTCCAGCGTTCATGGGAAAGTTTCCACAGGATAAAAGAGAGGGCAAAATTTGTTCTCCCTGGTCATGAGATCAAGGTATTTGATCAGAAAGAGTATCCATGAAAAGGCAATCTCTTGTTCAATGTTGAAAGAATTGACTTTGTAAGAAGAGATGGATCAGATTCGAAGGCATTGGGATGGCGGATCATTAAAATTTAAAAATCTTACCCGTCGAACAATAGATTGACGTAGAAAAGGTGGGAATATGGAAAAGGAGATAAGAAAACTTTATTGGTCTAAGAAGCTTTACTGGGAAAGATACTTTCAGCCCCAAACGATTGATGAAGCACTCACCATCTTAGAGGAGTTCCGAGGACAGGCTCATATCATTGCAGGTGGCACAGACCTTCTTCCCCAACTAAGAAAGAAGGAGTTGGAGTTGAAGGCCCTGGTGGACATCACTTGTATTGGTGGGTTGGATGAGATTAAATTGGAGGACGGTCTTATCAAAATTGGAGCCCTTGTCACCCACAATCAGATAGCGCAATCATCACTGATTCGAGAAAAGGCCCTCACACTGAGTGAAGGGGCTTCGCAGGTAGGTTCTCCACAAATCAGGAACTTGGGGACGGTGGTGGGTAACATTGTAAGCGGTCAACCTGGGGCAGATACAGCGATCCCTCTACTTTCGTTGAATGCGATGGTCAAGGTTTTAAGTAAGGGAGGGGAGAGGATGATCCCATTAACTGAATTCTTTATAGATACAGGAAGGACTGCTATCAACAGGAATCAAGAGATCGTAACGGAGATCTCATTTCCCCCATTGAAAGAGGAAGAGGCCAGTGCCTATCTTAGATTGGCAAGACGGAAGGCCCTGGCCCTCCCAATTTTGGCAACATCTGTTGTGATTTCTGCAAATTTAAAGAAAAGGGTTTTCAATTATGCGAGAATTACCCTTGGTCCTGTTGCACCCATCCCATTTCGAGCAAAAGAGGCAGAGAAGGTTCTCGTTTCTGCTCCGATCAAGGAGGAGGTGATTAAGGAGGCTTCGCAGAGAGCGGTTCAGGAGTCAAACCCCAGATCAAGCCTCCTAAGAGGCAGTGAGGAGTATCGGAAAACAATGGTTGGGGTTTTTGTTGAGAGAGGGATTAGAAAAGCAATAGAGCGTTTGGAGGCGAAAAATGGCTAAGGAGAAGATCCAGATTGAGGTGAACGGTGAAAGTGTGACCTTAGAAGTAGAACCAAATGAAGTGTTGGTTGATGTTCTTAGAAGAGATCTAAAACTGACTGGGACAAAGGTTGGATGTAGAGAGGGAGAGTGTGGAGCCTGTTCTGTTATCCTTAATGGGAAAGTGGTTCCATCCTGTTTGATCCCCGTAATGAAGGCAGATGGAGGAAAGGTGACCACAATTGAAGGGTTGAGGGAGGATGGAGGTCTCCACCCCCTCCAGAAGGCATTCGTTGAAAAAGGAGCGGTCCAGTGCGGGTTCTGTACACCCGGTATGATTCTATCCGCCAAGAACCTGTTAGATGAAAATCCAGAACCCTCCATCGAGGAGATTAAGGTCGCCATTTCAGGTGTTCTCTGTAGATGCACGGGTTATCAAAAGATTATTCAGGCCATTCAATCAGCAAGTAAAATTATTAGAGGTGAAGAGGGTTAAGAATGGAAAAGGAGAAAAAGAAGAAAAAAGTAATGGTAAAAGAGAAAGAGGTTTTGGAAGTCCCCTCTATGGTCGAAGAGTTGAGTGTAGTTGGAAAGCCTGCTATCAGGGTAGATGCGTATGATAAGGTGAAGGGGAAGTTGGCTTTTGGGGCAGATCTGGAATGCCCGGATGCTTTGCATGGAAAGGTGCTTCGAAGCCCCTATCCACATGCATTGATCAAAAGGATCGATACGGAAAAAGCAAAATCTATTCCAGGGGTGAGGGCTGTTCTTACCGCTAAAGATGTTCCAGGAAGAAATGGATTTGGAGCCATCATCCCGGATCAGCCTGTCATCTGCGGTGATAAAGTGAGATTTGTTGGTGATGGGGTTGCCTTAGTTGCTGCTGATAGTGAGGAATTGGCTATACAGGCTTTGGAGGCAATTGAGGTAGATTATGAACCTCTGCCTGCTGTTTTTTCACCCATTGAGGCGATGAAACCTGATGCACCAAAGATTCATGAAAAAGGAAATCTTTTGACCACTGCCCGTATTAGAAAAGGGGATGTGGATAAGGGGTTTAAGGAGGCAGATGTCATCATAGAGAGGACCTATAGCGTTCCAATCCTTGAACATGCCTATATAGAGCCTGATGTCGTTTTGGCTATTCCTCATCCTGATGGGACGATTACCGTAAAAGGTCCGATGCAAGCCCCATTTACTGTTCGACGAAACATTGCCCCCGTTTTAGGAATACCGATCAACAGGGTTCAATGCGTTCAGACCCCACTTGGAGGAGGATTTGGGGGGAAGGAAGATTCTCCTATTGACATTGGAGCCCGTGCAGCGCTTTTAGCCTGGAAGACAGGAAAACCAGTGAGGATGGAGTATGATAGGGAAGAGATTACACTCTCAACAGCCAAAAGGCATCCAATGATCATTCAATGTAAAATTGGTGCAAAGAAGGATGGAACATTAATCGCCTTCGAAGGGGTCATCTATAATGAGCAGGGGGCTTATGCCTCTCTTGGACCTGTGATCCCTCCTGCAGGTGGGGTCCATGCACATGCAGTGGTAATGCTTCCAGGGCCATATGAGATCCCAAATGTGAAAGTGGATGGCTATCTCATCTATACCAATCATCCTTATGGAGGGGCGATGAGAGGGTTTGGGGCACCTCAGGTCAATTTTGTTCACGAATCTCTGCTCGATGAACTGGCTGAGGCCCTCAAGATGGATCCTTATCAACTTCGATATAAAAATGTCTTTCGCCTTGGCTCAAAAACCGCAACAGGACAGATCCTTGATCAAAGCGTGGGTTTAATAGACACAATGGAAAAGACAAAGGAGATTTTTAAATGGGATGAAAAGTGGAGACCCGCACCTAATCCAGAGGAATTGGAAGGACTGGAGAAGAGGAGGGGAGTTGGAATGG
>JBBIRM010000010.1:0-41056 GCA_037441765.1 Deltaproteobacteria bacterium
TATAAGATTTTCTCCGACATCCCTACCCGATTCCCCGGATGAGTGAGGTGTTACGGAAAGGTTTGGATTTGACTTGACAAAAATGAGATAATGGGTATACTAATTTTAAAAATTTTGGAAATTTAAAGAAGGACATTTTGATATTGAGATTTCGTTTTAAATTACATTAAGAAAGGAGGTGGGGAATAAAAAAGTTAAGGAGTAAATGTGAGGATACATAAAATTTGAAAGGAGGGATATTCAATGAGGAAATGGAAGTATTTAGTGCTATGTTTGGTTTTTTCGGTAATTGGTCTATCGATTACAATTCCATCTGTTTATGCCCAGATCAAACTCAACTACTCCATCTTTTTCCCCGCAACCCATAAGCATAGCGTGCTGGCTACGGAGTGGGCAAAGGAGATTGAGAAGAGGACTGGTGGGAAGGTTCAGATAACGATGTTTTATGGGGGAACCCTTACCCCTGCCGATAAATGTTATGATGGGGTCGTAAAAGGAATTTCTGATATAGGCATGTCGGTTTTGGCTTATACACGAGGGAAATTTCCTTTGACAGAAGTTTCTGACCTACCCTTAGGAATCAAAACAGGTCTGGTTGCAACAAAGGTCATTAATGAATATTTCAATAAATTTAAACCCAAAGAATTTGATGAGGTCAAGGTGATGTATCTTCATGGTCATGGACCAGGGATACTTCATACTAAGAAACCTGTCAACAAATTGGAAGATCTCAAAGGGTTAAAGATTCGCTGTACAGGAATGGCAGCAAAGATTGTGGGAGCCTTAGGTGCAACACCTGTAGCCATGCCTATGGGCGAAACCTATGATGCCTTAAGTAGAGGTGTGGTGGATGGTTCGATGGCACCTCAAGAAGCCCTTCAGGGATGGAAGTGGGGAGAAGTGGTTAAATACACGATTGAAAACTTTGGATCCTCCTATAGTACAGGGTTCTTTGTCGTAATGAATAAGGATAAGTGGAAAGCATTACCTCCAGATGTCCAGAAGACAATCGAAAAGGTTAATGAAGAATATATTGAAAAACAAGGAAAGGCATGGGATGAGATCGATAAGGCAGGGAGAGATTACACTATAGCCCGCGGGAACAAAATCATTACACTTTCACCAGAAGAGGATCAAAGATGGGAGAAGATGGTTAGACCTCTTCTCAACGAATATAAAAAGAATATGAAAGATAAAGGATTACCAGGAGAAGAGGTCCTCAGTTTCTATTTGCAGAGCATATATAAATATCAGAAATAAGGTCAATAAAAAAGGGGAAGGAAGGTTTCCTCCCTTCCCCTTTTTTATTGGAAGAAGAATTTAGAAAGTGCAAAGGGTCAGATGAAAGGATTCTTGGAACAGATTTTTAGATTAAGTCGTTTTCTCAATATTATTGCAGGAATCTCACTTACCTTCATGATGCTACTTACGGTCTCCGATGTCATCTTAAGATTTCTGAGGAGACCCATTGTTGGAACCTATGAACTGGTGGCTTTTTCAGGTGCTGTGGTGATTGGATTTGCCCTCCCCTTTACGTCCTGGTTGAGGGGCCACATCTTTGTTGATTTTTTTGTCTCAAGATTTTCTCCTACCACAAGAAATATCCTCCATATTTTTACAAGGGTTCTTGTCATTTGGCTTTTTTTGATGATTGGCTGGAATCTATTCCTATATGGAAGAGATCTTTATAAATCAGGAGAAGTTTCCCTCACCTTACAGATGCCTTTTTATCCTGTAGCCTATGGGGTGGGAGTCTGTTGCTTTATCCAGTGCCTGGTTCTCTTCTGTGATATTTTGAAGGTCATCGAGGGGAAATATGAATGAGGTGTCGATTGGAATCCTGGGTTTGGCAGTCGTTTTAGCCTTATTTCTTACAGGGATCGAATTAGGATTTGCTATGGCTTTGGTTGGATTTTTGGGCTTTAGTTACATTGTCTCTACGAAGGCTGCATTAAACCTACTGGCCAAGGATGTTTTTGATGTCTTCGCCACATATGGATTTACTGTCATCCCCCTCTTTATTCTTATGGGCCAGATTGCCTTTAATGCAGGAATTGCCAAGAGGTTGTACAACACCTCATATAAATTTGTTGGACATATTCCAGGGGGGTTGGCTATGGCCACTGTGGGTGGAGCAGCAGCCTTTGGGGCCATTACTGGGTCCTCCCCGGCCACAGCGGCAACATTTGCCAGTGTTGCAGTTCCTGAAATGGATCGATATGGTTACGACAAGAAACTCTCAACGGGGATAGTTTCGTCTGTTGGGACACTCGGAAGTCTCATTCCTCCGAGCGTGACCCTGATCGTCTATGGGATTATTACCGAACAGTCGATCGGAAGACTTTTTTTAGCCGCTGTCTTCCCGGGTTTAATCATTACTCTATTTTTGTTTTTTATAGTCTATGTCTGGTGCAAGATGAATCCAACATTAGGTCCTAAAGGGAAGAGGTCTACCTGGAAGGAGAGGATCATCTCCCTTAAAGATGTGATCTGGGCTTTGGTTATTTTTATCTTGGTCATAGGAGGTCTTACCTGGGGTTACTTTACACCAACCGAGGCAGGAAGTATCGGGACTTTTGCCGTTCTGCTCCTTTCTGTCGTTAAAAGAGATATTGATTTTAAAGGTTTTCTAAAATCGGTGGCTGAAGCTCTCCGGACGGCCTGTATGGTTCTGGTGCTCATTGCAGGATCGACCATATTTGGCCATTTCCTTGTTGTAACAAAAATCCCCATGCTTGCTGCTGACTGGATTGCAGGACTCCCCTATCCATATTTTCTCATTATGATTTTCATATTAATTATTTATGAAATCGGGGGGTCTTTTATCGATGACCTTGCCTTTATGGTGTTGGCTACTCCCATCTTCTTTCCGGTTGTGATCAAGTTGGGTTATGACCCCATATGGTTTGGAGTCATCCTCCATATTTTTGTCATGATTGGATGCCTCATTCCTCCTGTTGCCATCAACGTATTTGTTGTTAAAAATATCACCAAGATACCATTTGGTGTGATTTACAGAGGAGTTATCCCTTTTTTAATTGCCCTGATTCTTTGTGCCGCTTTACTGTTTTTACTTCCACAGATTGCCCTTTTCCTTCCTTCGGTTTTGATGAAATAGTTCAAATACCAAGATCATGAAATTAAAGATTCTCATAGGAATCTTCTTGACAAATTAAAAGATTAGTAAAAAAATAGAATTAAATGGGAGAAAAGTGAATAAAAACCATTGAGGGGATCAAAATGAAAATGCAAGAGGTAAGGGCTAAAGCAAAACTTATCGGGTTGAGGGATACTTTTGGGTTATCGAAAGCTGAGTTGATTCGGAGAATCCAGAAAGCAGAAGGTAATTTTGATTGCTTCGGGACTGCAAAGGACTACTGCGATCAATTCCAGTGTTGCTTTAGAGAGGATTGCTTCAAGTTCCTTAAAGAGTGAAATTTGTTTTCCCGAAATAGATGAATAAAATTCTCAATCCTCTGTCTAATGATTATGAGGAGAGTTCTGAAAAAGTCATAGAAAGACTGAGGAGGTGGGGTTCCAAACCCTTCGAATGCGGGCGTTGAGAAGTTAATTTGCTAACAATCGTTTAAGAGAAAAACAAACATTTTCAGGGAATTAATTAATAGTGCCAAACTGTTAAAGGTATCCGCTCGAAGGCTTTTCCACCCCACCTCCCCAGTCTATAAAACTCGTTTTAAATACTTTTTCAGAGATCTCATGAGAATTTAATAAGGAGGGCAGTAAGATGAAAAAGATTTTAGTCTTTGGTGTTGTTTTAGTAACCCTTTTCATTATAACAAGCCCTGTCTCTGCCTGGCACCGACCACATTATCATGGAGGGTTTGGTATTGTTATTCGCCCACCAGTTATCTTACTTCCTCCTCCCCCACCCGTCTATTACTCACCCCCTTATTGGTATTACAGGCCTTCATATTATGAATATGGATACCGGGAATGGGTTCCAGGGCATTGGGAGGAGAGGTGGACCCCCTATGGTTGGGAGAAGGTTTGGATTCCAGGCCATTGGAGATATGTTCCTTAAATCGTTTGTTTTCTAATTGAAGAAAGCATTGATGTGACGCCATGACATCGAGAGGCAGTACTGATTAGAATCTTTCCACAAGGACTTCTTCCATTTTTAATCTCCTTTAAAAGATTTAGTAGGTCTTTTGTTTTAAATCCTCCCAATCCAGGTGCAAGTTGATGGCTACGGATAACTTTTGAGAGAAAAGATCCCTTCAATTCTTTTAAAATTTGATAAAGAGGTTTGCTTCTTCTTTTTTTTGTAACGGTGCAGTATTGGGCAGGCTCTGGGCAATTTTCAGGGCAGAGAAAATCAGAAAGACTACTATAAAGATCACCTGTTTTGCCCATCATTGGATTGGGAAGTCCAGAAATGGCAGGGACTTTCCTTTTTTTCCAACCCAAGGGTTTTAGCTGGGAGAGGATGAACTCAAAGGCAAAATGGTATGGGACGGCGGGGATTATATAATCGGCTTTATCTCCCCCTGATAGGAAATGGGTGAGAAAGAGCGTTCCATCGGAAACCACCCTTTGGACAGAAAGATGAGAGACCTTTTGAAGTGCCTTTTTATTCTTGTCAACAACAATAATCCTTGAACGGGAATCTTTTTTAAGGAGTTTTTCAACAGCCCGACTTCCAAAATGACCACATCCAATAACAAGGTAGGTATTAGATTTCATTTAAATATTCTTAGCATAAATGATATGGCAAATAAAGGAGGGCTTGTTTAAATTATAATCTTTTTCTCCCGATAGGCCTTGATGTATTCAAGGCAGTATGGGTCTTGATTGAGGAGGACCCTTGCCGCATAGATTGAAGACATAAGTGCTTGATCCCTTACATCGACAAGCAAGGTATCAAGGCCTGCATATATTGCTATGGGTAAAAATGCCCGATTGATTATTTTCCTTCCTGGAAGCCCCATGCTTATGTTGCTTACACCACAAACAATATGAGATTCAGGGAAATGGGACTTAATGGTCTTTATGGTTTCCAGGGTTACTAATCCTGCTTCAGGTTCCACTGCCACTGATAATACGAGAACATCAAAATAGATGTGATCCGGTGGAATATTTGCCTCTGTCAGATTACGATAAAGCCTTTTTGCGATCTCTATCCTTTCATCCATTGTTTTAGGGATACCCCGATCATCCATCAGGAGGACAACGACTTTATACTTTTTCTCAACGACCACCGGAAAAAGATTACTCCATTTTTTCTCTTCTCCAGATATAGAATTGATGATAGGAGGTTCTGAATGGTGATAAACCTTAAGAGCATATTCTAAGGCTTTGGGATTGGCACTATCGAGCATTAATGGAATCGGGACTTCTTTTTGGATGGTTTCAACCACCCAGGGTAAGTCTTGGAGTTCGTTTCCTTCTGCAACTCCAGCATTTACATCAAGTACGTGGGCGCCAAATTCATACTGAACACGAGCCAGTTCTTTAAGGAACCGTTCATCCCGATTCAATATAGCCTGCCCAACTTTTTGGATTGACCCATTAATCGATTCACCAATAAGAAGCATACTATTTTATCCATATATCAATATTTTCCAACCTCTATTGCATATCTATACATCTCCAAAACAGCCTCGATATTACATCCAGCATGTAGGGAATTACTTTCGGAGAGCATATAACCTCCCCCCTCCTTCGCCTGGGCCATGCACCGCTCTACTTCTTTCCGAACTAAATTTAAGTCAGATTGACATAGGATATAAACACAATCTACGTTCCCGATTAAAACTAATTTATCCCCATAGTCCTTCTTCACTTCACCGAGGTCTACTCCTGCCGTTGGTTCTAAGGCTTGGACTCCCCTAAATCCTGCTTTAATTGCTCCATCCAAAAGAGGAGTTATATAGCCATCAGAGTGCCAAAACACAGGGGCCTTCAGTTCGTCTACAATTTTTTTATAAAAAGGAATGATTAATTCACTGAATTTCTTGGGGGAGATAAAGGTCTTTCCTTTATAGGCCACATCATCTCCCATGACGACGTAATCTGCTCCAAGCTCTATTACGTAGTTTGATACTTTGATAAACCATTCCGTTCTTCTTTTTACTACCTCCAGGACAAAATCTAAGTTGTCATGAAATGTGAGAAAAAAATTTTCAAACCCCATACTTTCAATGGTAAGGCCAAAAGGGCCTGAATGGAAATTCAGACATCGAGCCTTATCTCCATGTTTCTCCTTCATCAGTTTAACAATCTTTGGATCTGTTCTCTCCTCAAGTCTCAATGGAGGAATATATTTTTCAAGATCTTCTTCTGTCTTTAAGTCACCTCCTATGTAAGAACCTCTCTCCCAGATGCGGCCGAATTCGTCAATTCCATGCCAACCGCCAAAGGCCCCTCCTCCGGTCATCATATCCTTCGGGATATCCATCCTCAGAGAGGCAAGTTGAGGAATTCCTTGGCACCAACTCTGTACCCTAATTGGAAAAGAATCCAAACCCAACAGGTCAAAAGTCTTAAAGGGATCTCCATTTCCTAATTCTTTTACAAACTTTGGGTCAATGGAAAATGCATAAAGGGGAACCCGATCAGGAATTTTACCCTCAATTACTTTCAACACCCTTTCCCTCGAAGTCATCATAGCCATATCTTACTCCTTTTAGGTTTCGATTCTAAGTAATTGTTTTGCCTTATCAACAGCGGAGGCACAATCTGGGGCATATCCATCTGCTCCAATGCGATTAGCAAATTCTTGAGTGACAGGGGCCCCTCCAACCATAATTTTTACCTGATCTCTTAACCCCACTTTTACAATCTCTTCAATGGTAGAGGCCATGTTGGGAAGAGTAATAGTCAGGAGGGCTGACATCCCGACCAGTTGGGGTTTCTCACTTTTAATCGCATCTACAAACTTTTCTGGTGGAACATTTATCCCGAGGTCGATAACCCGAAACCCAGCTCCTCTAAACATCATTATAACCATGTTTTTTCCTACATCATGAAGGTCATCCTTTACCGTCCCAATCACAAACTTTCCAATAGGTGCCAAAGTAGATTGGACAACAAAAGGGTTTAAAACCTCCAAACCTGCATTCATGGCTCGTGCGGAAATCATTACTTCTGGAAGGAAAATCTCATCTTTTTTGAACCGTTCCCCCACAATGGCCATTCCCTTCACAAGGCCTTCATTCATGATGCTTTGAGCAGAGACTCCTTCTTTTAGGGCTAGCTCTACGAGTTCTCTAATCTTTTTGTAGTCACCTTCCACAACGCCCCATGCAATTTTTTCTAAATCGACCATGAAATACCTCCATTTATAATTTGAATCCTTAGTATCTCCTCTAAATAGATTCGAAACTTATATTAAGGTTTAAATGAGAATAAAAGATATCTTAAATTTCCCTTTCCTCTCCACTCAGTGGGGAGAGGAAAGGGAATAATATAAATCAAATTTTACAATCATCGAGCCCTCGACCTTATTTATAAAGTTTCCATTTCCCTTTTTCAACGACTACTGGTACATAACATTTGGGGCCTAAACCGTTATGATTATCAGGTGAGTAGTTGAAGATACCATTTTGGCCTACAAAACTTTTAATTCCTTCGATATTTTCACGAAGCTGCGACCTTATCTTTAATAAATCCTTCTCTTTTGCAGGATCGAGCTTGGAGTCAACCTTTTTAAGAGCTTCAGCAATTATATGGACCTGATCCCATGCATGCCCAGCATAGAGACTGAAAGGACCATAAAGTTTTGTATATTTAGTGTATAGATCAAGGCATACCCTTTTCTGAATGTCATTATCCGGTAGATCCATAGCTACGAGTGTCTTAAGTGAAGTGCTCACAATACCCTCTCCATATTTTCCGGCCAGGTCTATGAACTCGGGACCAACAACAGCATAGTCACTTACAACGGGGTGTGTGAATCCCAGGTCTCTGGCAGATTTGATCACCATGACTGTGTCTGAGAGTAGGCCGGTGACGAGCAGACCATCCGCTCCTGCAGCCTTAATATGTGTAATCTGAGGAGTTACATCTGTGCTTCCGGGCGCATATTTTTCCACAATAGCAGGTGTGATCTTCATCTCCCTTACGGCCCAATCTAAGGTTTCTTTCCCTGTTTGTCCATATACATTATCAATGTATATATAGGCTATTTTCTTGCTACCTCGTTGTAACAAATTCTCTAATAGGATAGGAATAGATGCCTCTTTTTGTCTGGGAACAACATTGAAGACCCATTTTTTTGTGGGTACCCATATTTTTTCAGAAGAGGCAGCACTGAATAAAACCGTTTCTCCAGTTTCAGCTGTTTTTATAGAGGCCATCGTAGTTCCTGAAGTAGAGTAACCTGCGCATATAATTACTTTGTCCACATCGATAAGCCTTTTAGTGTGAAGAACTGCCTTTGAAGCATCTGTCTCACTGTCATAAAAGATTGGTTTTAATTCTCGTCCATGGATACCCCCTGCCATATTGATTGAAGCAATTTCCATTTCTACAGTCCTTTTTTCTGGAATTCCGAGACTTGATGCAGGGCCCGTGAGATCAAGGACAAAGCCTATAGGATAAGGGGTGGGCCTTTGAGTATTTCCACTACCGGGGAAAAATAGTAGCCCAAAGCAAGTAATAATTAAAATTAAATTTAGTTTTCTCATCTCCTTTCCCTCCTTTGCATAAAGATTTATCATATTTTGAGAAGATTTTACCCTTTTTCCCGCTTATCACCTCCTTTCGCTTAGTGGTAATGTAATTAACCTCCTAAGTAGGCCTTTTGAATAATAGGGCTGGAGGCCACTTCTTTGGGAGTACCCTTGAGAACGGTCTCCCCTCTCTCAAGAATATAGACATAATCAACAATTTTTAGAGAAGCCCTGACATTCTGTTCAACTAATAGAAGAGAAATTCCCCAATCAGTGGATATAATCTTCAATAGTCTTAACATTTCAATTACGAGAAGTGGAGATAAACCGAGTGAAGGTTCGTCAAGGCAAAGAAGTTTGGGGTTTGCCATGAGGCCACGACCTATAGTCAACATCTGCTGTTCCCCCCCTGAAAGTGTATTGGCCTGCTGTTTCAATCTCTTTTTCAATATTGGAAATAGGGAGAATACCATGTCCATTCGTCTCGAAAGAATCTGTTTTCTTTTTTCTCTACCAAGAGGGTAAGAGCCAAGGAGTAGGTTATCCAGAACGGACATTGTCCCAAATAACTCTCTTCCGTCAGGCACAATAGATATTCCCCTTCTAATGATCTGATGAGGTTCCAATCCCTTAAGGGATTCACCACAGAAGACTATTTCCCCATGTCTCGGCTTTAGCATTCCAACCAGAGTTTGTAAAAGGGTTGTTTTCCCTGCACCGTTACTTCCAAAAATTGCAACGATCTCTTTTGAATTTACTATGATAGAAATATCCTTTAGTGCTTGAGCCTCACCATAAAAGGTAGAGACCTTAATCATTTCCAGCCGATAATTATCGGCTCCCTTTTCTGGTTCAGTAGATTTTTGAGTATCGTTTTTAACCATCAGTAAACCTCTTTACCCAAATAGGCCTCGATGACTTTTTTATTCATTTTCACTTCCTCAGGAAATCCTTCTCCAATCTTAGACCCTCCATCAAGAACAATAATTCTATGAGAAATGGACATGACAAAGGGCATGTTATGTTCAACGATGAGTAAAGTAATGCCTTTTTCTAAAAGCATAAAAAAGAGGTTGATTAATTTTTCTATTTCATGTGCTGCTAAACCTCCCACAGGTTCATCAAGTAAGAGAAGCTTAGGTTTCATAGCAAGAGCCCTTGCTATTCCTACCAGCTTGCGCTCTCCAAGGGGAAGAGCGGAAATAGGGTGAGAGAATTTTTTCTCCAAGCCTACTAATTGAAGATGACCCATTGCCTCTTCTCTTATAAAATTTTCTTCTTTCCGGGCCGATGAAATCCGAAAACCACATCTAAACAAACCGGAACGGGTTCTTGCATGACACCCCATCATCACATTTTCTAAAACGGTCATGCTCAAAAATAGTTCTTCGAGTTGAAAGGTTCTACCGATACCTTTTGATGCAATTAGGTGTGCTGATAGTCCTGCTATATTTTCTCCCCTAAAATAGATTTTTCCTTTATCTGGAGGAAATATTCCTGTAACGAGATTTATAAATGTGGTTTTACCAGCACCGTTAGGGCCTATAAGAGAAGTAATCTTCTCCTTTTCAATGAAAAAATTTATATCATTGAGGGCCTGAATACCCCCAAAATTTTTACACAGGCCTATAACTTCGAAGAACGAATTATTCATTGATCGATTTCGAACGAAAGGGGTTGTCCTATTTCCCTGCTCTTTGGAAACGAGCAAAGGCTTTGCTCCGTGAGTGAAAAAATCTCTCCAGCCCTCCAGCAAAGCCTTGAGGAATAAAGATCAAAATTAATACGATAATAATTCCAAAGAAAATAGCATCCACTTCTGCCTTCATTACCGGGAAGATTTTTCCAAGATAAAGGTGGATCAATTCTCGCAGCCATATCGTAATGAAACTCCCAAGTAATGGACCATATAAGGTTCTTCCTCCACCAATTACAATCATTGTCAGGAGTTCTACAAGGAGTGGAAAACCGAACATGCCGGGCATTGTAAATCGGATGTAGAAACAGAAAATGCTTCCAGCGATAGCCGCCATTACAGATGTCAAAACAAAGATTTGAAGTTTATATTTAGGTATATCGACTCCCATGCTCCTGCTTGCCACTTCGCTGTCACGAAATGATCTGATGGCACGGCCCACTCTGGAATTTAAGATATTCGATAAGAACCAGAGGCATCCGAGACAAAGAGTCCATGAGAGGAAATAATATTGGGTGTCCGTCTTTACTGTAAAGGTTCCCACTGAAAGAGGAGGAATTCCCATCAAACCCTCATACCCTCCTGTTAGGCTTCCCAATTGGCCTAAAGACATTTCTACAATGAGAAGAAGGGCAAATGTAGCGCAGGCTAAGTAATATCCCCTCAGTCTCAAAATAGGAGCACCAATTAGGTAAGAGATTAGGGCCACTACTCCTGCACTGAAGGCAACTCCAAATGAAGGTGATACAATCTGTCTCACAGATAGAATACCTGCAACATAGGCCCCAATGCCAAACCATGTAGGATGTGCAAGTGAGAAAATCCCGGCATGTTCAAGTAATATGGCCATTCCAATAGCCAATGTTCCATGAATGGCGACAAAGACCATAACCATTAAAATATAAGAACTCGACGTAATAAAAGGAAGGGCGATAAGCATCGCAATGATTATCCAAGAAAGAGGAGAAAGAAGTGGTTTGTTTATCATGCTCTTCGTATCTTTGGCTTATACGAAAAGTGTAAGGTTCTCAATATTAAAAATATAATCATCACCAAAAGTGCGAAAATATCTTTGAGACCTGCCGATATGAAACCAGCCCCGAATCCTTCTAACAGGCCTAAGGTAAGTGCAGCCAGAACAGTACCAACCATATTCCATCCACCGATAATGGCAGCAACCAAACCTTTCAGACCAGCAAGAAGACCTATGTTGTATCCTGTGAAGGTAATTGGTGTGATGAAAATTCCTGTAATTGCACCCAGGCCTCCGGCAAGCCCAAAGCAAAAAAGCCTGAATTTACTGACATCGATACCGATCAAGCGGGCGCCACGCAGATTGATCGCACATGCCCTTAATGCTTTCCCGAATAAAGTTAAATTGAAGAAAAGTGACAACCCAATGGTGATAACAATGAGGAGGGATATCACACAGATGATCTGAGGTGTAAGACTTGCACCGAAAATTTGAATCATCCTCGTACCGATAAAAGCATCAAAAGTGCGAGTTTCTGAACCCCAGGTAAGGAGAATGACACCTTTAATGACCGAAGCCGAAGCAATTGTTACCATCATGTAGACCATTTCGGTGGCAAATCTTAAAGGCCGGATGGCTATTCTCTCAAGGGCCATTGCAATAACAATGGATGTGGACACGGCGAGCATAGCAGCTGAGACAAGCCCTAATCCAGCCCTGTAAAACCCCCATGTAAGCATTCCCCCTAACATTACAAACTCGCCTGTTGTAAAGTTCAATACCCTTGAGATCAGATATACGACACTCCAGCAGATTCCTATGACAGCATAGATACTTCCGCCAGTGAGGCCTGAAATGGTATATTGGATAAGTTGTGAAAGGAGTGTCATTGGGAACTGCTTATAATTTGAAGCATTGGGCCTCTTTACCCAGATAAAGTTTATTATGTTCTTAAGAAATTTTCAATTCCACTAAAGTAGTATTTTTCAAATTGACTCCCTTTAGCCTTTTAAATATAATATTTTCATGCAAAAAGTTTTATCTCAAGATTACAAAACGATCCTCCATATTGCGAAAGTTGCCCAAAGCAACTTGGAAACATCGATTTTAAGGAAAAGGGTGCTTGAAGAACTCCAAAAAGCATTTCATGCTAATATCCTTACTTTCTTTTTAGCAGATTCCAGAAGCAGATTATCCTCTCCCGTCCTAAAGGACGGAGATCCTGGTATTTGCCAAAGATATTTAGATTACTATTATCAATTTGATCCAATGTCTCCCTGGAAAGGGATAGAGGTAGGTAGAGGGGTTTTACGTTATAACGACATTATCCCCTATTCCCAATTTATGAGAACAGAATATTATAACGATTTTCTTGCCCCTCAACCCATCCATTTTGGAATGTTTCTTTACCTCTCCTCTCCAAAAGAGTTATTAGGTAGGATCAGCGTCTTTCGGCCTAAAGGATGTGAGAATTTTACTGAAAGGGAAGTAATGATCGCTAAACTTTTTGTTCCCTACTTGTCCTTTGCTTTAGAAAATTCAAAATTATATAGTAAAATGAGGGAGGAGAGAGACTTTTTCAGAATCATCAGTGAATGCTTTTCCAATGGAATATTGATCTTGGACGAAAAGTTGAGACCTGTTTTCATAAATCAAAAGGCGAGCGAATTCATTGCAATTCTCAAAAGAATTGGTATTCTGATTGGAGAAGATCTTCTCCCTAAGGAAATTAAAGAAGATTGTTTAGAACTCATAGGGCTTTTTAAGAGAGGGGAAATTATTCCTCTCCCTAAAAATCGAATTATCACTTATCCTCGCCAACATCATTTTTCGTTCCGTTCGCAGATCATCCATCAGAATTTTCATACGGAATGCCGAACTCTCTTAATGGTTACAATCGAAGAATTAAAAGGGGTGAAGATCGATGAGAAGAGCTTAGAAAAAGCCTATTGTCTTACTCAAAGGGAGATAGAAATTGTTGCATGGGTTGTGGAGGGGCTCAAAAATAGTGAGATTGCAGATCGTTTGTTTATCAGTGAGCTTACGGTTAAGAAACATATTCAAAATATCTTTGAGAAAATGGGGGTCAAAAATCGGACCAGCCTCACTCGAAAAATTCTCTCTCTATCAAAGTGAAATCTTCTATTCTTTACCTTCTTTCCATATTTTTTCGAGCTCGACATATTTTTGAGGGAATATAGCCTCCCAATTCATAAAGAAGGGGATCGGATAACGGACCCCTCCTTTATGAGTCTCCTGTAGTCCGATGACAATCTTATCGATTTGAGAATATGGGATAGCGAAGGCCATTTCAAAATCCTGCACAAGGCCAAATACCCGGTCTCCATTACAAGGAAGGATGACCTGACATTTACCTGAGTGGATCACCCCGGCAGTATAATCAGCGCAGTCATAACGACCCATGAAACTTGATGTGAGCGTCCCCCCCTCTTCATAGAGGGCAGAATGGACAAGCCTCATGATCTGGGCTGAATCTCCATAGATGAGGATAATATCCGGTTCATACTCGGCACTTCCGACAGGTCCTACAAGAATGGAGTTGTATTTTCCGTACTCAAGTTTTGGAACTGCTGCCTCTGTTCTTTTCCCCGCCTCCTTTGTATGTGTATACATACCTTCACAGAGATTTCCTTCTTTATAGAAGGAGGGTTCCTTTTGAAAACCTAAACTGATTTGACTTAAAGGGCAGGATAGGTCTTCTTTTCCAAGGGCGAAGGTCCATCCAATTCTTCTTGCAATGCCTACGACTTGACATAGGGTAAATCGCTTCTTAAAATTTTTAAGCGGTCTCTTTATTTTTTCAGGGATTTCTTCCTCCGTAGTTAAAAGTTTAATAGCTAAGGGGAGGGTAATTGGCTTGATATAAGTCTGAATCTCTTTCTCAAAAACTTTAAGATTTTGCATAGGGCCTCCTTAGCTTTATGCAATGTGCAAAGAACATTTCGCAAAGAGAAGAGTAATAAGATTTAAGGCTATACTTAGTTCTCTATGCTTCACGATGTTAATGACCTTTTGGGAGTTCGCAGAGTTCAATCAGAACACCGCTTGCGGATTTGGGGTGTATAAAGGCCACTTTTGTGTCGTGGGCCCCGGGTTGGGGTTTCTGGTCGATCAGGGTAGCTCCTTTCTCAAGATAGGCCTTCACCTCTGCTTCCACATCGTCCACCTCAAAACAGATATGATGAATCCCCTGGCCCTTTGTTTCAAGGAATTTAACCAGAGGTGAGTCTGGCTCCGAAGGCTGAACAAGTTCAATATTAGATTCCCCAATCTTAAAAAATCCAACCCTTGTCTTTTGAGCGGTGACCACCTCAACCCCAGAAAGGGTGAGGCCTAAAACCTCCTGATAGAATTTCGCAGATTCTTCGATATTATTGACTGCAATGGCTATGTGATTAATTTTCTTTATCATAGAGTCCTCCTCATAGATCCAATAAATCCGAAATCCGAATATCGAAATCCGAAACAATTCCAAAATTCGAATATTAAAAACGTTATTCAGTCTTACGTAAAATGGAACCAAATATTTTCATAAGCTCTGTCGCTTCCTTTTCTAAATCTTGGCGTTCATTTTCGAGATCAGATTCAGAACAGGTATCTATCAATTTTAACCAATACCGGCTTTCCTTGGCTTCCTTACGGCATATTCTTATCCTCATCACAAAGTCTTTCTTACCTAATGCTTCATTGGCTTCAATGTAATTGCCACCAACAGAGCCCGAAGCCTTGATAAGTTGTTTCCCATCTTCAATGTTAGCTATGGTTTTCGGTAATTTCTTGACGAAATTTCGTACATTTTTAGCAAATGCTTGTGTTCGGTCTTCCAAATCATAAGTTCTTAAATTTCTTATTTCGGTCATTAGATATTGTTTCGAGATTCGAAATTCGTGCTTCGAATTTTCCTATTCATGTGGTTTTTACAGTTTTCTGAATATATTGAATGATTTCTTCGGTCGAGGTTCCAGGTTGGAATATCTCCCGAATGCCTGCTTTCTTTAGCCCTGGAATATCATCTACCGGGATAATCCCTCCTCCAAAAACGAGAATATCGTCCGCCCCTTTCTCTTTAAGAATTTGAACCACCTTTGGAAAGAGGGAGTTATGGGCACCTGAGAGACAGGAAAGACCGATTATGTCAACTCCTTCCTGGATGGCAGTGTTTACAATCTGCTCAGGGGTCTGACGTATTCCTGTATAGATGAC
Source organism: Deltaproteobacteria bacterium (assembly GCA_037441765.1). Taxonomy (GTDB): domain Bacteria; phylum Desulfobacterota; class BSN033; order BSN033; family UBA1163; genus JBBIRM01. The sequence goes on from JBBIRM010000010.1 coordinate 15,527, forward strand.
CTCCATACCGGCGTCTCTCAATGCCCGTGCTATCACCTTTGCACCCCGATCATGGCCATCCAATCCTGGTTTAGCAATCAATACTCGTATCTTGCGACTCATAAACCCCCCATATGTTCAGCTATCGTTCTTGATATTCTCCAAATACCTCTCTTAGAGTATCAGAAATTTCTCCTAAGGTTGCATAGACCTTGACCGCTTCCAAGATGGGTGGGACGACATTGTCCGTTCCCTGGGCGGCCTTCCTTAATTTTGTCAGGGCCTCCTTCACCTTACCAGAATCCCTTTCCTTCTTAACCCTTGAGAGTTTTTCCTTTTGATACCTTTCTACTTCAGGCTGAATCCGAAGTATATCCCGAAACGGAGGCTCTTCAATTTGAAATTGGTTCACCCCTACGATAATCCGCTTCTTCGATTCAATTTCCTTCTGATACTGATAGGCACTGTCAGCGATTTCTTGCTGGATGTAACCTGACTCAATGGCCTTAATCGCCCCTCCCATTTCGTCGATCTTCTGAATATATTCCATTGCCTTTTTCTCGATTTCGTTGGTAAGTGTTTCCACCGCATATGAGCCCGCGAGAGGATCGATCATCTCTGCTACGCCGCTTTCATAGGCAATAATCTGCTGTGTTCTTAAAGCAATTCTTACAGAATCCTCAGAAGGTAAAGCATAGGCTTCATCCCTTGAGTTGGTATGAAGGGATTGGGTACCGCCAAGCACAGCCGAGAGAGCCTGAAAGGCCACTCTCACTACATTGTTATCGGGTTGCTGGGCAGTTAAGGTGCAACCCGCGGTCTGGGTATGGAAACGGAGCATACATGACTCATCCCTTTTTGCTTTAAATCGTTCCTTCATAATTTTTGCCCAGAGCCTTCGTGCTGCTCTGAATTTAGCAATCTCTTCAATAAAATGATTATGGGAATTGAAGAAAAAGGAAAGCCTTGAGGCAAAGGAATCCACATCGAGCCCTGCTCTGATAGCTGCCTCAACATAGGCAATGCCATTGGCTAGGGTAAAGGCTACCTCTTGAACTGCAGAAGAGCCTGCTTCACGGATGTGGTAACCACTGATACTTATGGTATTCCATTTAGGGAGGTTTTCTTTGCAGAAGGCAAAGATATCTGTGACAATGCGCATGGATTCGAGGGGAGGAAAGATATAGGTTCCTCGTGCACAATATTCTTTAAGGATATCATTTTGGATGGTTCCCTGTAAGGCTTCTGGTTTGACCCCCTGTTTCTCTGCCACGGCCATATACATGGTGAGAAGAATCGCTGCTGTGGAGTTAATTGTCATCGAGGTGGATACCTTATCGAGAGGGATACCATCGAAAAGAATCTCCATGTCTTTTAAGGTATCAATGGCTACCCCAACCTTTCCCACCTCGCCCTCTGCAAGAGGATGGTCAGAGTCGTAACCGATCTGAGTCGGTAGGTCAAAGGCCACGCTTAAGCCTGTCTGTCCGTGCTCAAGGAGATATTTATAGCGCTTGTTTGTTTCCTCAGCAGTTGCAAAACCAGCATACTGTCGCATGGTCCATAAACGACCCCGATACATTGTAGGCTGAACCCCACGGGTGAAAGGATATTCTCCTGGAAATCCAAGATCCTCACAATAATCGATCTCAGCGACATCAAGAGGGGTGTAGAGGCGTTTCAATTCAATATGGGAGGTGGTTTGAAAAGAAGGTTGTCGTTCGGGGGATTTAGAAATGGCTTTCTGAAGAGTTGTTTTCTCCCAGCGTTCCAATTCTTCGTGAATTTTTTTTGACATAAATCACCTCCTTTTTTATTAGAGGGGGATATTACCATGTTTTCGCCACGGATTGGTATCGACTTTGGTTTTAAGGATATCCAAGGCCTGAATGATTTTGGGGCGTGTCTCTTCAGGTTCAATGATCTCATCCACGTATCCCAATTCAGCAGCCTTATAAGGGCTGGCGAATTTCATCTGATATTCTTCAACCAGGCGTTGCCTTGTTTCTTCAGGATTCTCAGCCTCTTTGATCTCATTACGAAATATGATATTGACAGCACCCTCTGCTCCCATCACGGCAATCTCAGCTGTTGGATAACAATAGTTTATGTCTCCTCGAATATGTTTACTGGACATCACATCATAGGCTCCTCCGTAACCCTTTCGGGTAATGATGGTGATTTTGGGGACAGTTGCTTCGCAAAAGGCATAGAGGAGTTTGGAGCCATGTCGAATAATTCCTCTCTCCTCCATATCTATCCCAGGGAGGAAGCCCGGGACATCCACAAAGGTAATAATGGGTATGTTGAAACAATCGCAAAACCGGACAAATCTTGCAGCTTTTACAGATGAATCAGGATCGAGCGAACCTGCTAACCAGTTAGGTTGGTTGGCGACAATCCCCACAGGCATTCCATTATAACGGGCAAATCCAATAACGATATTCTTCGCCCAATCTTTCTGGACTTCAAGGAAATAGCCATCATCCACAGTGCCCAGGATAATCTTCTTCATATCATAAGCCTTTTTGGAGTCCTCTGGGATGACGGTCTTAAGATATTCTTCCATTCGGTTGGGATCATCTTTACAGGTTATGACTGGAGGTTTTTCACGGTTATTTTGAGGAAAGAATCTGAGAAGTTCTTTAATAATACGGATGGTATCCTCGTCATTTTCTCCTGCGAAATGGGCAACCCCACTTTTTTCCATATGGACCTTTGAACCTCCCAAAAGTTCAGAAGTAATGGGTCTCCCGTCTGCTGTCTCGGTCTTTTTCAGGGCTGCCCTGATAACATCTGGACCTGTAATATGCATGTAACTTGTCTTTTTAGTCATAATGATGAAGTCGGTTATTGCAGGAGAGTAGACAGCTCCTCCCGCACAGGGGCCCATAATCGCAGAGATTTGAGGGATGACGCCTGATGCAAGTACATTTCTTAAAAAGATATAGGCATAACCAGCAAGGCTTTCCACCCCCTCCTGGATCCTTGCCCCTCCAGAGTCATTGAGGCCAATCACCAGTCTTCATGGCGAGATCCATTACCTTACAGATCTTTTCAGCAAAGGCCATTCCCAACGCTCCCCCAAATACAGTGAAATCCTGGGAGAAGACGTAAACCAGTCGTCCTTCAATCTTTCCATATCCTGTCACCACCCCATCTCCCCAAAACTTCTTCTTTTCCATCCCCAAATCATAGCAGCGGTGTGTGACAAATCGATCCAATTCTACAAACGTCCCTTTGTCCAGGAGGAGATCAATCCTTTCGCGAGCAGTGAGTTTCCCCTCTTTATGCTGTTTATCAATCTTCTCCTGACCTCCACCCAAGAGAGCTTCTGCTCTCCTCCTCTCCAATTCCTTTCTAATCCCATTGATTGATCTCATGAGCGAATTTTCCCCCTTCCTGTTAAGACTTCATGTAGAATTCCAAATAGTTGAGGAATTTACTCAGGCATCTTGGAATTTTTAACGGACTTTCAATTCACTTGCCATAATCTCTTCTGCCAGTGAATAAGGGTCTATGCGGCGGGTCACGATATCATCGATGATTTTATCCAATTTCCCTTCCCTTTCAATCTTTTCAACAAGATGGTTCATCACTTCACTTTCAAGAATCTCTAAAAAGGTCTTTCTTACTCTCTCCCTCAGTTTCTTTTCAAGGAGATTGTTCTGCTCAAGATTCTGTTTATGACGATAGATCCCATAGACCAGTTCAAAAATTCCTTTGCCTAAAATAGCCTCGGTTTTAAAAATGGGAGGTTCCCAGCCATCCTCTCTTTTTCTTCCCATCTCGAGGACCACCCTGAGGTCTCTCTCCAACTTATCCGCCCCTTCTCGGTCCGCCTTATTGATCACAAAGATGTCTCCAATCTCGATAATCCCTGCTTTTATTGCCTGGATGTCATCTCCTAATCCAGGAACGAGCACAACAATGGAAGTATGGGCGGTGTTGACGATCTCCACTTCATCCTGTCCAACACCGACAGTTTCGACCAGGATAATATCCTTACCCATGGCATCCATGACATTGATGATGTCTTGAGTGGAGCGAGTCAATCCGCCCAAACATCCCCGTGTGGCTAAAGACCGAATGAATACCCCTTCATCCGTGGCGTGGCGTTGCATTCGAATTCGATCTCCAAGGATGGCTCCACCGGTAAAAGGACTGGTTGGATCGACCGCCACAATCCCAACACTTTTTCCTTCTTTGCGGAAGATGTCCACCATCCTATCCACAAGGGTTGACTTGCCTGAGCCAGGCGGTCCTGTAATCCCGATGATATAGGCCCTACCTGTTTTTGAATAGAGTTCTTTCAAAGGCTCTAAAGCAGAAGGCATCTTATCATCAATATCCCTCATCAATCGGGAGGCGGCTCTAATATCTCCCTCCAAAATTCTTTTGGCAAGGCTCATCGGTTTATTAAAATAACAGAATTAACTTCAATAGGCAATAGGAAAATGAGTAAGGGGTGGAGTTGAATTTGGACTTAAGAATCGAATCCTTATAATAAAAACTGAGTATCCTTATAAAGCCCTTCCTGGTACGCCAATGTGACGGGCAATGACTATGCGCTGTACTTCTGAAGTACCTTCACCGATATCGAGAAGTTTTTGATTTCGATAATGGCGCTCTACTGCATACTCCTTCATCAAACCGTACCCACCATGGAGTTGGACAGCATGGTTTGCAACCCGATGATACATCTCCGAGCAGAACATCTTTGCCATTGCCGATTCCTTGGAGAAAGGTCTACCCTGTTCACATAGCCAGCAGGCTTTATAAAGGAGAAGTCTTCCAAGTTCTATCTCTGTCGCCATATCTGCAAGTTTAAATGCATTGACCTGAAAGGAACCAATTGGCCTTCCAAATTGCTCTCGTTCAGAGGCATATTTGAGGGCCAATTCAAAGGCACCCTGTGCTCCTCCCAATCCCATTGCAGCAATGCTGAGTCTACCACCGTCGAGGGTAGCAAGCATCTGATGGAATCCATCTCCCCTTCGCCCAAGAAGGTTCTCCTTAGGAACCTTACAATCGGTGAAGTAGAGTTCACCTGTATTGGAAGCCCTCCAGACCATCTTTCCGTGCATGGTCTTTGTGGTAAAACCAGGAGTGCCATTTGGAACGAGAATGCACGAGAGTTCATTTCTTCCATCTTCTCTCTTTCCAGTCACTGCCTGAACCACACAGACCTTACTTATCTCGGTTGTGGAATTCGTTATAAATATCTTAGATCCATTAATCACCCAGTAATCTCCTTCTAAGACTGCTGTTGTTCGAGAAGCCCCTGCATCAGAGCCTGCGTTGGGTTCGGTTAAGCCGAAAGAGGAGAGGGCCTTTCCTGCACAGAGGTCGGGGAGCCATATCTTTCTCTGTTCTTCAATGCAATAATAATAGATGGGAGAAATACCAAAGGAGTTTCCTGCGGCAAGGGTTGCGGCCTGAGAGCCATCGATTCTTGCAATCTCCTCCACTGCAATAATATAAGAGATGTAGCCGACATTGCTCCCTCCATATTCCTCAGGAACAAAGGGACCAAATAGACCGAGTTCCCCCATACGCCTGGTTAGGTGATAGGAGAACTCCTCTTTATCATCCAGTTCCTGGGCAACAGGAGCGATCTCTTTCTCAGCAAAGTTACGGACCATCTTTCGAAGCATCTGTTGTTCTTCAGTCAAATCAAAATCGAGTGCCATAGTTTCCTCCGAAGAAATTGTTTCGAAATTCGAATTTCGTGCTTCTAATTTTAAGTTTAATTCCTACAGACCTTAAACCACTTGGTTGCAAAGGGCGAGTATCCCCGCCCTCCGCACCAATCCTCTAAACTACTTGATGGGTTTGAAATATTTAATATCTAAGATACTTCCTTCACGCTCCTTTTTGGGTTTAAAGACTGCCTCAACAGGCATCCCTATGTAAACATTTTCAAAATCGACCTCATCCAACCAGTGGACGAGGAACCCCTCGGTACCATCAATTTGAATCACAGCCACAATGGATGGCTTCTCTTTCCGGATCCCCTCATAGGTCTCGAAACACAGAGTAAAGGTATGGACCTTTCCCTTTGTCCCCACATCGAGGTAGTTTTCCTCCAATCTTTCAAAACATTTTTCACAAAACATTTTTGCAGGGACATAGGTGGTCTTACATTTTTCACATTTAGAACCTAAGATCTTTCCATTGATGAGTTCCCGAAAGAACTTTTCTCCTGCTCTTCCAACTGTATAGATATAACTCATGGGGATCTGGCCTTCCCAATAAGTGACATCCGTCGTCTTTTGAAGTCTTTCAATCAATGCCATAGGTAACCTCCCTTTTCCCTCACCATCTTCCCCCCTCAGAGGGGGGAGGTGTCTTTATTCAATTGGTTTAAAATATTTGATATCCGTAATTGCTCCTATTCTTTCCTCAGGTGGTTTCCATACAGCCTTCACCTTCATTCCTCGATAAATCTTCCAAGGATCGACCTCGTTGAGATGATGTAGAATTCCCATTCCCCTGGTTGCCCCATCTATCTCAATGACTGCTGGGGTAAAGGGTCTGACTCCGCCTTTTATATCAAGGCGTGATGCCTTCCAGTCCACATAACTGATGACCCAGGTATTGACGATCCCTGTATCCTGAACATAAACCCACTCCCCGGTGGGGACCCAACAAAGTTCGCAAAACATTCTCGGTGGGATAAGGATTCGATGGCATTTATTACATTTCTTGGCGATAATCTTTCCGTTTTTTAATTCTGCAAGGTATCGACCCAATGCTGGTCCGTTATCCCAGGCATATCTAAGTTTTGGTGTCCATTTTACTGAGAGTACTTTACCTCTCTGTATTTCCTCCGCACTCAATTTTGTTGCGGTTTTTTCAACCATCTTTTCTGTAATCTCCATGTTCTCACCTCCTCTTAAGATCTCATCACAACCACTGTACCAACCTGCATAAGATCGCCCCAGGCCTGAGCAAGGCCACAGGTGGGTTTCCCTGGAACCTGTCTCTTTCCGGCTTCGCCTCTAAGTTGTAAAAAGATCTCAATCACTTTCATCAAACCTGTGGCTGCGATTGGATTGCCAACCCCAAGAGCTCCACCAGAGGGACATGTCGGAAGGTTCCCATCTCTATTGAAATAGCCACCTTTTAACATCTCAACAGATTTTCCTCTTGGTGCTAAAAGAAGCCCTTCAATATGATGGAGTTCCTTATAAGTGAAGGGATCGTAGGGTTCTGCAACATGAATTTCCTTAGAGGGCTCTTTAATACCTGCCATCTTGTAGGCCATCCTCGCTGCAACCTCAACATAATCGGGATAGTAGAGGTCTCTTGTACACCAGTAGGCTGTGTCGAGACACCAGCCCACTCCATCGATCCATATCGGTTTTTCTGTAACCCTTCGAGCTACATGTTCTGCTGCCAGTACGATGGCTGCCGCTCCATCACTTGTTGGACTGATATCCAGTCGATTAACAGGCCAGGCCATAATCTCAGAGTTTAGAACATCCTGGACTGTTATTTCACCAGGCAGTTGAGCAGACGGATGATCTATTGCATTTTTCTTATTTTTTACAGCCACCAGTGCGATGTCCTCTTTTTTATAACCCCATGTTGTCATAAAACGATTCATCTCGATAGCGAAGATCCAGATCAAGGTTGGGTAAAGTGGTTGCTCAGTTGTATGATCAAAGATGGTCAAAAATGCGCCCGCAGGGTGAGGATAGGCACAGGACATCTTTTCTTCGGCCACTACCAGACATGTATCAAACATCCCTGAGGCCACATGGAACCATCCATGTATTGGTGAGAGGACCCCTGTTCCACCTCCCACATAATGTCTCATGTAGGGTTTTCGATAGGCTCCTGAGCCATCAGAAAGATATTCTCCCTTCATATGGACCCCGTCAAAGGCATCGGGTGCAGTACCATTCACCACACATTCGATATCAGAGAGTTTCATCTCACATGAATCGAGGGCCATCTTTGCAGCCTCATAGGCCAATTCTTTAGGGGTCTCCATTGAATTCCGATAAAATTTGGTTATTCCTGCTCCAACGATTGCTACTCTTCTCATCCTCTTCACCTCCTTTTTAATTGCTCAAGATCACAACGGTTCCAGTAGTAGTGGGGATTCCCCTCCAGCTTTGAGCAAGCCCTGTGGTCACATTTTTAAGTTGATTCTTTCCTGCCTCTCCCCTCAACTGACGGACAACTTCAAGAACCTTATGACCTCCATTCAATTCATAAAGGTTTCCCACCCCGAGGCAGCCTCCAGAGGGATTAACTGGAAATTCTCCTGTGATTTCCGTTCCTCCCATTTCTGTTAGAGGACCGGCTTCTCCCTTCTTACAGATTCTCATGGCTTCAAGATGCTGTAATTCTTTATAAGAGAATTCATCGTTTACCTCTGCAAAGTCAATTTCCTTTCTCGGATAACGAATCCCTGCCATCTTATAGGCCATCTCTGCTGCAATCTGGGCATAGATGGCTTCTCCCCAATTTCGGGTTTCAAGTCCTGGGGTGTCTGAACACCACCCAATCCCTCTAATCCAGATGGGTTTGTCCGTAAGTGCTTTGGCCGTCTCTTCTTCTGCAAGCACCACAACGACCGCTCCATCAGAGTGGGGACTGATATCCATCTGTGTCAAAGGGAAAGAGACCATTTCTGAATTGAGGACATAGTCTATATCAATCAGAACGCTATGGCCAGCATATGGATTGTTTAAGGCATTCTTTTTGTTTTTTACCACAACCCTTGCACACTGTTCACGTGTTGTTCCGGTTTCGTGCATGAAACGGGTCATTTCCAAGGCAGCCACTGCATGAGGGCTTTCTCTTAGTGGACGATTATATATTGGGTCCATTGCAAAGGTGAGCATCTCTGATAGGGTGAGCATGTTTGAGGCTTTACTCAAACCCTGGACCACAGAGATTGGACCAATTCCAGAGAGGATCATCATATAGGCAGAGGCCAATGAATGGATGAAATCACCTGGGACGGTGTAAATAGATTTAAGCACCGCGCCTAACTGATCAGGAGAATACTCATCGGCGATGCTATAGCCTTCAAAAAAATCCTCTGCTGTGCTGACAAATGACCCAACATCTTTTGGTTCAATACCCGCATCAATATAGGCCTTCATAGCCGCCTCATAGGTTAACTCTCGGTAGGAAACATCGGGAGTCGTTGCACGAAACCCCGTTGTTCCTATTCCAACAATTGCAATCCTTTTTGCCATCTTAGATTTTCCTCCTTTCTTTTTTACTTTTTATTCTTAACTGATAAATCCTTCACCCCCCTTATTATCAAGATTCTGAATTAATAGTTTTATAGAAAGTGGAATGTAAAATTTTTAGAGAAGTTAATAAAACCCACTTAACGTAAACTGTAAAAATAAGTGAAAAAAAATTTATTGAAAAACAGGATATCTAATTTTTGTTATTAGGTCAAGATTTTTGTTTAATAATTTTACCCCAAAGGGATTTTCTAAAATTATTAAATAGTTAGAGATGACATCACCTCCTTGGTTTAATATTTTCCTTAACCCATTTGACGGCCTCTTCAATGGGAGTACCGGGAGTAAAAATGGCCTTAACCCCACATTGAGTCAGGGCGGGGATATCCTCTTCAGGGATTATTCCACCACCAAAAACGACAATGTCTTCTGCTCCTTTCTTTTTTAGCAATTCGATGACCTCCGGGAATATGTAATCGTGAGCCCCCGAAAGAATCGATAGTCCAATGGCATCTACATCTTCTTGTATAGCGGCCGAAACTATTTGCTCCGGTGTCTGGTGAAGCCCTGTGTAAATGACTTCGAAGCCAGCATCCCGAAATCCTCGAGCAATAACCTTAGCCCCGCGATCGTGCCCATCCAGACCAGGCTTAGCAATGAGAATCCGAATCTTTCGACTCATAACCCCTCCATCACCCCACTGATTGCAGATTTCATATTTAAATTCAATTCGCAATCCATACTCTATAGTTTAAAAGTACCCTGGATCTGTATATCGTCCAAAAACTTCACGCCAGACATCGCAGATTTCTTGAATCGTAGCATACTCTCTGACTGCATTGATGATGTGAGGCATTAGGTTTTCTCCATTCTGAGAGGCCTCACGGATTTTTTGAAGCATTTCTTTTACCTTTTGATTATTTCGGCTTTCCTTCACCTGGCGAAGTCTCCTCAGTTGTCTCTCCTCAATCTCAGGTTTCATCCTCCAGATGGTAATGGGTGGATGGTCTGTGACATATTTATTCACTCCAACCAAGACCTTCTCCCCTGAATCGATCTGTTTTTGATATCGATAGGCAGATTCTGCTATCTCGGCCTGAGGGAAACCCCTTTCAATGGCAGCAACCATTCCTCCCATTTCGTCAATCTTTCTTATATATTCCCAGGCCTGTTCTTCTATCTTATTGGTCAATGCCTCAACAAAATAAGAGCCTGCCAGAGGATCAATAGTATTGACAACACCTGTTTCTTCAGCAAGGATTTGTTGGGTTCTGAGGGCAATCGTGACCGCTTCCTCTGTCGGGATTGCATAGGTTTCATCCAGAGAGTTGGTATGGAGGGATTGGGTTCCACCTAAGACTGCGGCCAGTGCTTCATAAGCAGTTCGAACTACATTGTTATAAGGTTGTTGGGCAGTCAACGAACATCCAGCAGTTTGCGTATGAAAACGAAGCATCCATGAGCGGGGATTTTTTGCCATAAAACGTTCCCGCATGATCTTTGCCCACATCCTACGGGCTGCTCTGAATTTTGCAATCTCTTCAAAAAAGTCTATGTGGGAATCGAAGAAGAAAGAGAGCCTCGGGGCAAAGTCATCTACATTGAGGCCTCTTTCCATGGCCGCCTCAACATAGGCAATCCCATCGGCCAGAGTAAAGGCAAGTTCCTGGACTGCTGTGGCTCCAGCCTCTCGAATATGATAACCGCTGATGCTAATGGTATTCCAACGGGGGACCTCTTTTGTGCAGTATTCAATGGTGTCCACAATGATTCTAAGAGAAGGCTTGGGAGGGAGCATAAAGGTTTTTTGTGCGATGAACTCCTTGAGCATATCGTTTTGAATCGTTCCCCCAATATCCTTTTTACTCACTCCCTGCTTTTCAGCCACGACGATATACATTGCTAAAAGGATTGAAGCGGGTGGGTTGATGGTCATCGAGGTGGTTACTTTATCGAGGGGGATTCCTTCAAAAAGGATTTCCATATCCTTGAGCGTATCAATGGCAACTCCGCATTTTCCAACCTCTCCCCGGGACATAGGGGAGTCACTATCATATCCCATGAGGGTAGGGTAGTGAAAGGCAATGGAGAGCCCAGTTTCACCGTGAGCCAAGAGATAATGGAAACGTTTGTTCGTCTCCTCGGGTCCTCCTAAACCAGAGAACATTCTCATCGTCCATAGTCTCCCACGATACATCGAAGGTTGGATTCCTCGAGTAAATGGATAGATCCCAGGGAATCCAATATCTCTCGAGTAATCTAAACCTTCGATATCCTCTGGGGTATAGAGACCTTTGATCTCTAAATCTGAGATTGTTGTGAAACGGGGAAGACGTTCTGGAGTTTCAGAAAGAATTTTTGAAAGGTCCTCTGTCCATTTTCTTTTTCCCTCTCCGATCTTTTTGAGTTGATCTTCCTTAAACATTGACCATCCCCCCTTTTTTGTAAGTCATGATTTGAAATTCTCCAACCATTCTATCAATCGATCCGCCTTATAGGATTTTCGGAGATATTTCGATTTATGGAATTTCCCACCCATCAGCGGAGGATTAATCCCAGTGTCATATTTCAATTCCCTCTCTTGCCTTCATCCCCTTTTTGTAATAATGCTTTCTTTCAACCATCTCAGTGACCAGGTCAGCCTTTTCCAGTACCTCTGGTTTAGGATTTCTTCCTGTCAGAACCAGCTCCACTCCCGGAGGTTTTAAATCCATCAATCGAAGGAGGTCAGAGAGGGGAATCAAGCCATAGTCAACCGCCAGATTGATCTCATCGAGGATAATGATATCATATTCTTGATTCTCCATGGCCTTTTTAACAAAAGAAAATCCCTCTTGGGATAGTTGAATATCCATGGAATCTGGAGCACTCTTTGAAACAAATGTATCCCGTCCAATCATTTTTATGGTTAAAAGTGGGGATAACTTTTTGGCAGACTCTACTTCCCCCTCACCCGTTGTTCCTTTCATAAATTGAACGATCAATACCTTCAACCCATGGCCAACCGCTCTAAGGGCCAATCCCAGGGCTGCGGTGGTTTTCCCTTTTCCATCCCCAGTATAGACCTGGATTAAACCCTTTTCCATAAAATCATTAACTCCAGACCCTGAACTCTGAACTAACTTAATTCCCTTATTTGGGCGATGATCTGTTCTGTCCTAAAGTGTCTTAAACTGATGGCCCCCGAAGGGCAGGTGGCATTACAGGCACCACAACCCTTGCAGACCGCCTCATTGACGGTCATCACTTTCTTATATGGATCGATCTTTAAAGCTCTGTATTCACAAATCTGTTCGCAGAGGCCACAGCCTGCACATATCAGGGGGTCCACGCTGGCTGTAATCGGTTCAATCCTTACCTTTTTGGCAAAAAGAGGAATGGTTGCCTTCGATGCTGCGCCATGGGCCTGAGAAATGGTGTCGAGGATATCCTTTGGTCCTTGACAGGTACCAGCCAGAAAGATGCCATCTGTAGCGGTATCGAGAGGTCTTAGTTTGGGGTGAGCCTCAAGAAAGAAACGATCAGGACTCTGAGAAAGTTTGAGGAGGTTTCGAAGAGGATCTCCTTCTTTTCTTTGGGTAAGCCCTGTGGCTAAAACGACTAAATCCACTATTTCCTCATAGGGTTCTCCTAAGAGTTCGTCATCCGCCTTGACAACCAATTGTCCGGATCTCTGATAGATTTCTGAAGGAATTCCTTTCCGATAGAGGACACCCTTTTTCTGGACCTGCTCATAGAATTCCTCCATTCCCTTTGCAAAGGCCCTCATATCAATATAACAGACTGTTACCTTTGCCTCGGGAAGTTTCTCTTTAAGAAGGTATGCCTGTTTGGCTGTAAACATACAGCAGACCCTTGAACAATAGTCGTTGCCTACAGTTTTATCCCTTGATCCAACACATTGAATAAAGAGAATGTTCTTAGGCTCTTTACCATTGATCACGATTTTACCCTGAGTAGGACCGCTCTCAGAGATCAGCCTTTCAAATTCCAAAGCAGTGATTACATTTGGATAAAGGCCGTAGCCAAATTCAGGTTTGAGTTTTGGATCGAATAGATCATAGCCTGTAGCCACAATGATCGTTCCAACCTCCACCTGAAACTCCATCCCAACCTCTTCAAATCGAATTGCTCCTTCAGGGCAGACCTCCTTGCATTTGCCGCACTCCCCTTTCTGGAGGAAAAGGCAGTTTTTTGAATCGATGATATAATGATGAGGAATGGCTTGAGGGGAGGGGAGATAGATGGCTTTTCTTTTCGAGAGTCCCATATTGAATTCATTTTGAACTTCTACTGGACAGACTTCTTCACATTTCTTACAAACCTTGCACTTTTCTGAATCTATATACGTGGGGTCATGTTTAATCCTGACTTTGAAATTGCCCACAAATCCCTCCACTTCTTTTACTTCACTATTGATGAGGAGGTGGATCAGTGGATGTTTCATTGCCTCTTCCATCTTTTTAAGAAGGATGGATGAGGTTTCTATCAGATTTGGCAGGACCCTATCGATTTGTAAGAGGTGGCCACCAAGAGTTGGAGATTTTTCTACAAGATAGACCTCAAAACCTGAATGGGCAATGTCAAGACTTGCCTGAATCCCTGCTATGCCACCGCCAATCACAAGCACCGCTGGTGTCACTCCAACTTCGTTTTCCTCGAGAGGTTCGTGAAGAGAGACCTTGGCAACAGCAGCCGCAATTAAATCCATAGCCTTTTTCGTTGCCTCCTCCTTATCCTGATGGACCCAGGAGCACTGTTCCCTGATATTGGCCATTTCAAAATAATAAGGGTTCAATCCTGCTGACCGACAGGCATTGCGATAAGTTGTCTCATGCATTCTGGGGGAGCAGGCGGCTACTACAATCCTGTCTAAGCCCAGGGTTCTAATATCATTTTTAATGAGATCCTGGCCAGGATCAGAGCACATATATTGATAATTTCTGGCAATTGCTACATTGGAAAGGGACTGAGCAAATTCTGTTACCTTTGCTATATCCACCGTAGCGGCAATATTGATTCCACAATGACAGATGTATACCCCGATCTTCATATCAAATTATAACCATAGGGCATAGAGCAAAGTGCATAGCCTCAACTAGGTTGTTTTAGATTTCTGAAAAGTATTTAAAAAAGATTTTTAGACTGGGGAGGTGGGGTGAAAAGCCTTCGAGCGGATACCTTTAACAGTTTGGCACTATTGATTAATTCCCTGAAAATGTTTGTTTTTCTCTTAAACAATTGTTAGCAAAATAATTTTTTAGTGCCCGCATTCGAAGGGTTTGGAACCCTACCTCCCCAGTCTTTAAAGGACTTTTTCAGAAGTCTCTGTTTCCTAACTGCACAATCATCAGCCTGAAATTTAAAACTTTCCTTTTGCTAATAAGGCACAGGCCAAAGAGGCAGCCCCACTGGCCTGTGCAACCGTATCAGGAATATCCTTTGGCCCCTGACAGCATCCTGCAAGAAAGACCCCTTCGACCCTGGTCAGGATAGGATCGAGGCCAAAGGCTTCTGAATAAAATTTATCAGAAGACTCTTCAAGGCCAAGCATGTTTTTTAAAATATTCTCTCCTTTCCGGGGTACAAGCCCAGAAGCCAGGACCACCAAGTCTGCCTCCAGTTCAAAGGGTTCTCCTAAAAGGGTATCCTCCCCTCTGACTACTAATCTCCCATTTTTTCGATAAATCTCAGAAGGGTTTCCTCGACGATATATGACCTCTTCCTTCTGAACCCTCTCATAAAATTCCTCAAACCCCTTTCCAAAAGCCCTCACATCCATATAGAGAACGGTGATACGGGCCTCTGGAATCTTATCCCTGAGAAGGTGAGCCTGCTTGGCAGTATACATACAACAGACCCTTGAACAGTATTCATTTCCAACGGTATGGTCCCTTGATCCAACACAATGGATGAATACGATGTCCTTAGGCCTTTTTCCTTGGATGAGGATCTCGCCTTTAGTTGGACCTGATGCGGAACAGAGTCTCTCCAATTCGAGACCTTGAAGTACCTCTGGGTAGAGCCCGTACCCAAATTCAGGTTTGTTCTTTGGGTCGAAAGGATCAAAACCCGTCGCAACCACAATAGTCCCTACTTTGAGTTCAATGATTTCCTCCTTCATATCATAAACCACAGCTTTGGGCTGGCAATATTTTGCACATTCTCCGCAATCCGAACATCCTCCACAACTAAGACAACGATTGGCTTCTTTTACGGCTTCTTCGGGAGTAAGACCTTGCTTAAGAGGTTTAACCATTTCGGGTAAGGTTTCCCTCTCGTTTCGTTTTGAATCAGGTAATTCTGCTCTAATAAGGGAAATCTGCTTCCCCTCCATATCTCTTCCCAACGTGAGGTCTTCTCCCCGAAGGTAAAGATCAATCGAGATGGCTGCCCTTCTTCCATGCGCCATTGATTCAATAATGGTTCCTGGCCCTCTTACTGCATCTCCCCCTGCAAATACCCCTTTTACGTCTGTTTCAAGGGTGAGGGGATTTACTTGGATTGTCCCCCTTCTATTTTTCCTCAATCCCTTAAAGAGACGGGTCAATGATTCTGCGTTAGTTGAACCTACCGCTAAGTAGATTGCATCAAAGGTTTGAAGAAGGTCTTCGGCCAGAAGGTCTCTTCCAACTTCAGTATTTAGATGGATTTCTATCCCCATCTTTTTGATGATAGCAAGATCTTTCTCAATCACTTCTCTCGGCAATCGATAGGAGGGGAAGCCGTGGGTCAAAAGACCCCCCATCTTGCTCTTAGAATCGAAGAGGGTAACACGATATCCCATCCTTCTCAGATCGTGTGCGGCCGTTAGTCCAGAAGGACCTGATCCAATAATGGCTATCTTTTTATCTTTTTCCCGGGTCAGCGTGAACTCAAAATCGGGTTCCTCGACATGGTCTACAAGAAACCTTTTTAAATCACAGATGGAGACGGGACGATCCTCTTCAATCTTTTTACACTCTCTTTCACAGGGATGAGAACAGGCATAGGCGAGGATTCCAGGGAAGGGAAGTTTTTCCCGAACCAGGGCAAGGGCTTCCTTAAACTTCCCAGAGGAGATGAGGGCCACATAGCCCTGAACATTACAGTGGAGAGGACAGGTGGCTGTGCAAGGTGGAGTGCCTCTTCGGTCGATGGTATATTTGAGGGGGACAGCCTGGGGGAAGGGAATATAGATTGCCTTTCTTTTTCCCAATCCCATATCGAATTCGTTTGGGAGCGTGACCGGACATTGGGAAACACAATCAGCGCACGCAGTACATTTTGTTACATCGATATAGCGTGGTTTTCTTCTTACCTTGACCATGAAATTCCCAGACGATCCCTCAATATGAATGACCTCCGAGTAGGTGAGGAGGTTAATATTCGGATGGTTTGCAGTATCGACCATCTTTGGGGTGATGATACAGGCGGAACAATCCAGCGTTGGAAAAGTCTTATCCAATTGAGCCATATGACCGCCAATCGAAGGGTCTTTCTCTATCAGGTGAACCTTAAACCCTTTATCAGCGATACCAAGGGCACACTGCATCCCTGCAATGCCTGCTCCGATCACAAGGGCTTCAGGAATGATATCTCGTTTCTCTTCTTGTGCCATTAGTTTAGCTCAAAATTGTAAAGAATATAGCTCAAAAAAATTCGAAATTAGAATATCGAAATTCGAAACAAATTCAAAACCAATAAAATTCAAATAGCCAGAATACTTTTGAACATTTGGAAATTCGGATTTTGAGATTTTGAATTTATTCGTCACTTAAGTTTTCCAATCAGGGCTGAGGCGATTGTATTTTTTTGAATCTCTTTGGTCCCCTCATAGATCTCCGTAATCTTGGCGTCACGGTAAAAACGTTCAACCTCGTATTCGGTGATATATCCATACCCACCAAAAATCTGGATGGCCTCATCAGATACCTCGACTGCAGTCTTTCCTGCAAACATCTTGGCCATCGAGGTGAGTTTCGGGTCAATCCTTTTCTGATCGTAGTTCCATGCTGCTTTATAGGTGAGAAGTCTGGCGGTCTCAATCTTGGTTGCCATATCTGCCAGTTTATGTTGAGTGATCTGGAAATCGACCAGCTTCTTTCCAAATTGGGTTCTCTGTTTGGCATAATCCAGGGCCCGATCAAAGGCACCCTGAGCAATGCCAAGGGCCTGGGCAGCGATTTCAATTCTACTTTCATCGAAAAATTCAAGAACCTGGTAAAACCCTCTATTCTCCTCTCCGAGAAGATTGCTCATGGGAACCCTCACCTCATTAAACGAGAGTTCAGCAGTGGAAGTCATACGAATCCCCATCTTGGGTTGAATCTCTGTGGCCTCTAATCCTTTTGTGTCCCTATCAACAAGGAAAGTGGATTGCCCCCGATAGGTGGGTTTTGCATTTGGATCGGTCTGGCAGAGGACGACAAAAAAGTTAGCAATGGAGCCATTTGTAATAAACGTTTTAGTTCCATTGATGACAAATACCTCCCCATGTCTGACCGCATAAGTGGAAAGAAGGGTGATGTCACTTCCATGATCTGGTTCTGTATAGGCTCCTCCAGAGATGAACTCCCCTCTGGCTACTGGAAGGAGGTATTTCTTCTTCTGTTCATGGGTCCCAAAACGGAGGACAACCTCTGAAGAGAAATCTGCAAGACTCAAGGCAATGCCAACTCCCGAATCCTTACGGCAGAACTCCTCGACAATAAGGATGTTTTCAAAGACTCCATACCCCTGCCCACCATACTCCTCAGGGAAGTGGATCCCAATAAATCCAAGTTGGCAAGCCTTTTTCCAAATCTCTTTTGGAAAGGTATGGGTCTGCTCCATCTGCAGGATCTTCTCTTTATCAAATTCTCCTTGAATAAATTCTCTTGCTGCCTTCTGAATGTCTTTTTGCTCCTGAGTAAGTTCGAAGTCCATTTCGTACCTCAAAAAATTTAAGATTCAAAATTCAAGATTTAGTTTTTTTAAGTTCTTTAATCTTATCCTTGATCAAGGGCACAATTTTAAATAGGTCTGCTACAATCCCATATTTGGCGACACTAAAAATAGGGGCCTTGGGGTCTTTGTTAATTGCAATGACAGTCCCTGCCCCCTTCATCCCAGCGACATGTTGGAAAGCCCCGCTGATCCCGATGGCAATATAGACTTTGGGCTTTACCGTCTTTCCCGAAGTTCCCACCTGGCGATCCTTTGGCAACCATTTTTTATCCACCACAGGTCTTGAACAGGAGAGTGCTCCTCCCAAAAGGTCTGCTAACTCCTTTACCATTGGGATGTTTTCAGCATCTTTAATCCCCCTTCCAATTGAAACGAGAATATCGGCCTGGGTTATGTCTACTTCACCTACTGCTGCCTCCACATATTGAAGAAATCGTTTGGCCAGTCCTTCGCCACTTATTGAGGAGAGGATGGGCAAGATTTCTCCTGGCAGGGGATCTTTCTCAATAGCAGGAAAGGCCCCTGAGCGGACCGTGATCATAAAAGGGCCCTTTTTTTGAAAGGAGACTTGGGCATTGACCTTTCCTCCGTAAAGTTGACGTGTAAGTAAGAAGGATTCTCCCTCTGGTTCGATCCCGATACAGTCTGTTGCAAGAGGAATCTTTAAGTGTGCAGCCAGAGCAGGAGCAAAATCCATTCCAGTAGCGGTGTGACCAATCAGCGTTAGATATGGTTTTCTATCGGTAATGATTTGGGTCAGGACCTTCTCATATGTCTCTGAATTGTAGTTTTCGAGAAGGTCATCTTCTACAAGGAGGACCCTGTGGGCCTTTGGTTTTAAAAGATCAACCATTGGGCTTACACCTTTTCCTAAAATGGCAACGCTGAGCTCAGCACCGATTCGCTCTACTAAATCTCTACCCTTAGAGAGCATTTCCCAGGTTACATCCCTTAACTCCCCGCGTCGATGTTCAGCAACAACCATAATCTCTTTCATCAGACCAGTCCTCCTTTATCTTTCAGGATTTCAAAAACTTTGGTGGCAATTTCCTCAGGCTTTCCCTCTAACATCTCTGCCCCTTCTCCAACAGGAGGTAGAAATATTTTTTCCAGACGAATATCTGAACCCGAGACTCCCACTTCTTGGGGAGAAAGATTAAGATCAGAGGCTCCATAGGCTTTGATCTCCTTTTTTGCAACCTTACGAATACCCATGATCGAGACATATCGAGGTTCGTTAATCCCTGTTTGAATGGTAAGGACCGCAGGAAGATCAATCTCAAAAACCTCCTCAAGACCTCCTTCCAATTCCCGATGGACTTTGACTTTATTATCCTGTACCTCAATCCGATTGACCACAGAGGCATGAGGGATACCAAGGATTTCGGCAAGAGCAACACCCACCTGGCCATAACCATCATCTTCTGCCTGGGTGCCTGTGAGGATGAGATCATAGGGTAATTTTCTAATCACTTCAGAAAGGATTCTTGCTGTCACATAACCATCCGATCCTTCAAAGGCAGGGTCCGTTAGACGGATGGCCTCATCTGCACCCATTGCCAAACACTTGCGCAGAGATTCGTTTGATTCCTCCCCTCCCATAGAAAGCACAGTCACAGTGCCTCCTAACTTTTCCTTAAGGAGGATGGCCTCTTCAATGGCATAAGAATCCCATTCATTGAGGTCGAAGGCCAATCCACCTTTTTCAATATCTTTCCCAGATTTGTCAATTATCACATCCGCATCTGCTGTCTCTGGAACCCTTTTTATACAGACAATAATATTCATCCTGTTTCCTCCTCCTTCTTCTCTTTTTTTCTTGCCTTCACTCGTTAAGATTGGGCAAAGGGTTGTCCTTTCAGTTTCTCAACCTTCACAAAAGCCATTCCCCCTTCATCAAGCAGTGGGCATGGAGAGGGAGCAATGACGACCCCCAATGCTGGCTTTAAAGAATATTTAAGTTTCAATTTTATAGATTGACCATTTTGAGTTGAGACCATGACCCAGTCTCCCTCTTCGAGATTGAATTTTTTAGCGTCCTCTATATTCATTTCCAATGAGGGTTTTTGCATGACCTTTCTTAGGCTCTCACTTTTTAAACTTAGAAGTCCTGATTGAAAAAGGGAATTTGCTTGGACAAGGAAGAAAGGAAACCCTTCGGGTTGAGCCCGAGGGGTTTCTGCCTCAATGGGGATCAACTTTGCCCTTCCTCCAGGAAAGCCATTAGAAAAGAGATATGTCGATCCTTTGGGCCACTGGTCTCCATCTCCAATCCCCTGATAAGGAGGGTAATGTTCAGTTATCTCTTTAAAGATTGCCTCAGGAGTATTGCCTGATAGAGGAAATTCTAATAGGTTTAAAAGTTGGATAAAAATATCAAAATCTGATCTTGAATCATAAAGAGGGGGACGAATGGAATTGAGTTTTTGGACCCTTCGTTCGAGATTGGTATAGGTGCCTTTTTTCTCGATAAAAGAGCAAACAGGAAGAAAGAGGTGGGCCATTTTGGAAGTCTCGGTGAGAAAAAGATCTTGGACAATGATAAAAGGAACCTTCCCTAATGCCTTTTCCCAACGGGGGTTAAAAAGGAGAGGGTCTTCCCCAATAATATAGAGAAGTTTGATCTTCCCCTCTTCTATCTTTTCTAAGAGAGATATTTGACCCTCTTCCTGAAAGATTCCCATATCGGTAGCCCCTTGGCTATTACATTTTTCAAGAAGGACAATTATTCCAGAAGATTCCTTTCCAATATGGCCTGTGATAAGGGCAAGATTCGATGAGGCAACTGCAACCTCCCTTGCTTCAAGATAAGAACCTTTTGACAAACCTATCAAGATCATTGCCTTCTTAGATTGGGAGAATGCTCTGGCAGCCCTTTGGATAACCTTCCTCTTTTCTTCGGAGATGGCTTCAAACTCTCCTCGAGAAGAGTTTAATCTTTGTCTTAATTCAAAGATTCCCTCTGTCCTCTCCTCAATAAATCTCTTATCCTCAAGCCCCTCCTCTAAGATCGTTTTGATCATAAAGTTTAGGATAGTTAGTTCCGTCTTAGGTTTCTCAATTATAAGAATGGCAGGGGGGGAGAGAGGAGAAATCTGAGTGTTTCGAGTAAGATCAATATCATGACATCCAAGGACGATCAATTGTGCCCGGTTTCGGCGAATCGCAAGATGGATTTCATTCTTAACAATGGGGTGTGTTTTGCCTGGATCAATCCCTACAATAAGAATACAATCTGCATTTCTTATTTCCTTGATTGAATTGGTAGAGGCAGATATCCCCAGGCTCTTTCCAAGGCCCTCCGTTAAGGCCTGATATGTTAGACCTTCTCCATGATTAATCTGTTTTGTCCCTATCACTTCATGAAAAAGTTTAGCAAGAAGGGAGAATTCTTCATTTGTCAATCGGCTCGAGGAAAGACAGGCAATGTTTTCTGGTCCATGTTGGGTTTTGACTCTCTCTATCTCTTGGACAATAGATTGGAGCGCCTCTTCCCAGGAGGTTTCTTTAAGATCACCATTAAGTCTTTTAAGTGGCCTTTTTCCTCTTTCAGGATGGTCGACAAAATCCCACCCGAATCTGCCCCTCGCGCAGAGGTTCCCATCGCTGGGCCCTCTTTCAGGATCGGAGAAAACCCTTTTGATTTCACCCCCCTTAGAGCCAAGGGTCAATGAGCATCCGCATCCACAATAAGGACATGGTGTGGTGGTCTCTTCTAATTCCCAGGCTTTGACCGTATAATCAAAGCACTCGCTTGTGATTGCACCAACAGGACAGGTATCCAGGCATTGGCCACAGAATTCGCACGAAAGAGGTCGATGGAAATCGGTATCGATCAGTGTTTTAATTCCTCTTTTTGAATAAGAAAGTTCTCCTACTCCTTGAATTTCATCACATATTCGTACACATCGGCCACAGAGAATACATTTATTGGAATCTCTCTGGATCAGTGGAGAACGATCGTCTGTGGGGAAGGATATTCTTTCCCATGGATAGAGATTTTCTTCTATCCCATATTCATAGACATATCTCTGAAGGTCGCATTCCCCTTCTTTTTCACACCTCGGGCATATCATTGGATGGTTTAACAGGATCAATTGAAGTTGAAGCCTTCTTGAAGTAAAAATTTCAGGTGAGGAGGTGATGATTTCCATCCCTTCTTTTACAGGCGTAAAGCAGGAGGGGAGTAGTTCCGATTTTCCTTTCTCCTGAACAAGGCAGAGACGACAGGCACCAAAAGGGGTAAGCCTTCGATCATGACAGAGGGTAGGGATTCGAATCCCAGCCTTTTGAGCCGCCTCAAGAATGGTCTTACCCTTCTCAATTTCTACTGAAATGTCGTCAATGGTTAGTTTTACTGTTCGATGGTTCATTAGTGGAATCTCGCAAAGATATCAAATGTAAAAGCCCAATGGATTTTGATATTATATATTGATTCTTCCTCATTCGATGGCTCCAAATTTACAGGCCTGGATGCAGGAACGACAACGAATACACTTATCCAGATTGATCACTGCTGGTGATTTTTTCTCCCAGGTGATGGCTTCCATCGGACAGGCCTTCTTGCAAAGTCCGCACATTTTACACTTCTCAGGATTAACCCTGAATTGAATTAGACTGACACAGACCAGAGCAGGGCACTGCTTCTCTTGAATATGGGCTTCATATTCATTCCGGAAATAGCGAATGGTGGAGAGCACAGGGTTGGGCGCTGTCTTTCCAAGTCCGCAGTGGGAGGTATCCTTAATATGTTGTCCTAACCTTTCCAAACGCTCAATATCCTCAATTTCACCCACACCCATTACAATTCGATTCAAGATGTTTAGCATCACCTTCATTCCAACTCTACAGGGAACGCACTTGCCACAGGATTCGTCCACAGAAAAATCAGTGAAGAAACGTGCTGTATCCACCATGCAGGTGGAATCATCCATTACCACAAGACCACCAGAGCCCATCATCGCCCCTGCTTCATCGAGGGAATCAAAATCGACCTCTGTATCAAGAAGTGAGGCAGGTAGGCATGCTCCAGAAGGCCCTCCGATCTGAATGGCCTTAAATTCTCTTTTATCAGGGATCCCACCACCAATGTCATATACAATCATCCGAAGGGTTGTTCCCATCGGAACTTCAACAAGACCAACATTATTGACCCTGCCGGCAAGGGCAAAGACCTTTGTCCCTTTGGATCCATTTGTTCCAATAGATGAAAACCATTTCCCTCCATTAAGGATGATCAATGGTATGTTGGCGAATGTCTCAACGTTGTTTAGCACCGTAGGTTGACCCCAAAGCCCAGACTCTGTAGAACGAGGCGGTTTAATCCTTGGCATCCCACGTTTCCCTTCGAGGGAATACATCAGTGCAGTCGATTCCCCACAGACAAATGCTCCTGCTCCTGGGTAGATTTCAATATCGAAATCGAAGCCAGAACTTAGGATATTTTTTCCTAAAAGCCCATAGTTTCTTGCCTGTTCAATAGCGATATTAAGCCTATGAATGGCCAGAGGATATTCTGCCCTCACATAGATATAGCCCTGATGTGAATCAATAGCATACCCACAGATGATCATTCCTTCCAAAACCGAATGGGGGTCAGATTCCAATATGGAACGGTCCATAAATGCGCCAGGGTCTCCTTCATCCCCATTGCAGATGACATATTTGGGAAAAGAGTTGTAGCGACGCCCTTCTTCCCATTTTTTCCCGGTTGGGAATCCCGCTCCACCCCTACCTCTTAAACCGGATATCTTCACCTCCTCAATCACTTCTTCAGGATTCATCGAGGTAAGGACCTTAGCCAGGGCAGAATAAGCCCCTCTTGCAATGGCCTCTTCTATCTTTTCTGCATCAATAATACCTTTATTCCTTAGGGCCCAGAGGATCTGATGTTTAAAAAAAGGAATCTCATCAATTTTTGGTATTTCTTTTAAATCGGTGGGCAGTGGGGTTTCCCCTTCAAGATCAATTCCTAAGGCATAAGGTTTAACAATCTCTCCATTTAGGATATGACGATCAAAGATCACCTTAATCTTCTCTTCGTTCAGATCACAATATTTCACTGGAGGAAGCCCACGATATTCAACAGTAACCATGGGCTCCCGACAACATAGACCTGCACAACCAGACCGGACGATTTTAATATCCCTCAACCCTCTGTTTTCTATCTCTTTTGAAATTATGATATCGAGTTTCTTTGCTCCTGCAGCGATACCGCAGGTGCCCATATGGAGGTTAATCTTAACTCGTTTTTCTCCTTTTTTAATTGATAAATCAAGGGATGCCCTTTCTTTAATCTTTTCTAATTCTTCTTTTCTTAATATTTGCATGGTTCACTCATAAGATCTGACAGTATTGATGGCATCGGATGGGTCAACCAATGCATGGGTATTGTTATCTATCATTATGGCAGGTGCCAGACTACAGCATCCAAGGCATCGAACTGCCTCTAAGGAAAATTTCCTATCTTTTGTTATCCCTCTGATTTCGATACCAAGCTCTCTTTGAAAATTCTCCAAGATAAATTTTGCTCCCTTAACATAACAGGCGGTGCCCATGCAGACCCTGATGATGTGTTTTCCTCTCGGAATGGTTGTGAAGAAGGCATAGAAAGAGACGACCCCATATACCTGTGCGGGAGGGAGGTTAAGCCCCTCTGCAATACGACGTTGGACTTTCTGAGGAAGATAGCCACAGATGTCTTGAGTCTCTTTTAACACAGGGATGAGGGCTCCATGCCTTCCTTTATAGCGGGAAATGACCTGCTCAATCTTCTCCCATTCCTCTTTTGAAATAGTATCAACCCATCTCATATTTTTCTTATTCCCATCTTGCCAAAAGAATTCAGAATTGGCCAAAACCCTTCATTTTCTATTCAATGGCTTCTGCCATCAACTCCACGATGTCCATCACTTTGATCTTTTCTTCGTTTCCTGAGGTCTTTACAGCATCCTCGAGAGTGAGTATACATAATGGGCAGGCAGTGACTAAAATCTCTGCTCCCAATTCCACTGCATCTTGAACCCGAATTTCAGCCAGTCGTTGACCCATTTCCGATGATGCCTCCGCCCACATCCTTCCCCCTCCTCCTTCACAGCATAGGCTCCTTTCTCGGGATCGATCAAGTTCCCTGAAGGTTACTCCAGGGATGGACTGGAGCAAGAGTCGAGGTTCATCAAAGATACTATTCTGTTTCCCCAAAAAACATGGATCATGATAGGTGACTATTTTCTTGATCTCTTTAGAGAAAGAGATTTTCCCTTCTTCCAACTGCTTGGAGAGGAGTTGGGTAGTATGAAGGACATTAAATTTACCCTGAGGATACTCATTTTTAAAGACATTAAAACCATGAGGACAGGAGGTAAAGATCTGTTCAACCCCATAATTTTCAAAATTTTGGACATTT
>JBBIRM010000011.1:0-36512 GCA_037441765.1 Deltaproteobacteria bacterium
CAGGACTTTCTCAATTACCTATTAGGGGAACTGGGGTGGTCAGAAACCCATTATCAGGGCTTCTGCCAGCGGATTATCAAAAAACCCCGCCCATTGACCAAGCGAGATGGCCAGAAGGTCATTATTGGATTGATGGCCATTTTAAGAAGTAGGGCCTTAACATCAAAGAGAAGGGGATTTCATTCCAATCGGCACAATCTTATGGAAAGCCAGTTGGGCCTAAACCAATAAGGGAGAGGAAAAATCATGAAAAGATATTGGAAAGTTGGTTTTGCAGGGGCCCTCATCCTGTTATTTGTCTTCATCACATTAGCCAGGGAGAGCGTTCCTGGTTTTATAGAGATGGAGGTAAAAGGGGTGAGACTCGATTTGATTGGACAAAGCCCTGTGGTTATCCTGTCCGATAAAGATGGTAAAAGATTATTTCCTATATGGATTGGATTCCCAGAGGCCAATGCGATAGATAAGGAGATGAGGCATCTTAGCTCAACCAGGCCCATGACTCATGACCTCCTTCATTCCATTCTGGATCAAGTTAAGGTTAAATTGAAGGAGGTGAAAGTCGTCGATCTAAAGGATAATACCTACTATGCCACCATTTCGCTGATATCCAATAAGAGTCTGATAGAGGTCGATGCCAGGCCAAGCGATGCCATTATCCTTGCACTGAAATCAAAGTGTCCCATCTATGTCTCATCAAAAATCCTTGAACAAAAGGGAGTCGCCATAACACCCTCCCCCATCCATTCTGAGCGGTATGGGATTAGGGTTCAGGAACTCACGCCCTCCTTAGCCTCCCATTTCAACTTTAAAGGCCAAAAGGGAGTTTTGGTCTCGGAGGTGATGGGAGGTAGTCCTTCTGAACATTCTGGGATCAAGGCAGGAGACATTATTTCAAAGGTCAATTTGGACGAGGTAGGAAGTATAGAGCAATTTGAAGAAGCGATAGACAAAGCAAGGGAGGGGGGTGTAATAAAAATCTTAATTTTTAGGGAGGGGAAATTTCAAGAGATTCAATTCTCCTTAAAACCTTAAGCCTCTATTGCCAAAAAATTATTATAATTTATGACCGAAAATTTGACTTAATTATCGAGTCTTTTCACAATAGGGACTTTAATAAAAGGAACCCCCTCTTCTTTTAAAAGGGCCTCCTCTTGAGGGGTAGCAACCCCCTTAATATTTCTCTTCTCCGCCTCCCCCCAGTGGATTTTGAGGGCCTCTTTGGCAAAGTTTCTTCCTACATCCTCAAAATACTTATCCAGATATTCATTGATCATACGGAAGGCCTTTTGGAGATGACTCTCTTCCTTCCCCTTATCTTCCTCCCTCTCCCTCTTTTTTGCCTCCCCCTTCTTGATGGCAAAGGGAGAAAAGACCTTATCTACATCTGTATCATTACAGATGGGACAATTGATCATCCCTGCGGTTTTTTTCTCCTCAAAAGAGGCGCTATCCTTAAACCAGCACTCAAATAGATGACCGTTTGAACAGATAAGATCGTAAGCAATCATATTTGATCCCCAATTAAAACTAACATTTTCACCCCTTTTTGGCAAGGGATTTTTGAGTCAATTTAATTGCAAATCGACAAAAAATCAATTATTTTATTGGTATAATCTTATTAGGAGGACAATCATGAAAAGAAGAAGAATATTCATTTTGCTAATCTTCTCTTTACTTTTTACTCTTCCCTTTCGTGCAGAGGCGAAGAAGAAAGTGGAATTGATTGGCAGAGAGACGCCCAATTTTACCCTTCCTTCAACAGAGGGAAGAGTGATTAATTATGCAGAGGAGTATTATGGGAAATACCATCTCATTATCACCTTCTTTCCTGCCGCCTTTACTCCTATCTGAACCGGGGAGATGGAGGGCCATCAGAGGAATCTCTACCTCTATGAGCGCTTCAACGCCCGGGTTCTGGGTGTCAGTGTAGATGATGTGATCATCCTGAAATATTGGGCAGAAAGCCTGGATTTAACCTTTCCACTTCTTTCAAATGTAACTGGGTTTTTAGGTGCCTCTTTTGGAGTGGAACCATCTTCTGAGATCAAGGGGTTTCCGGTCTTTTCAAGAAGGACCGTGATTATTGATAAGAAGGGGGTGATCCGATATGTACAGGATGGGTCCCCCAGATATAAAGAGATACTTCTGTTCCTCAAAAAGTTGAAGGAAGAAGATCGATGAAACCCCAAGGAGTGAAACTATGAAAAGAAAAAAATATTTAATCATTTTGTCTTTCATCGCTTCTCTCATTCTCCTCATTGGATGTGCCAGTTTGGAGACGAAGAAGAAGCCCTATGAAGTCACCTCAAAAGGGACGGTCATCTACAGGGAGGAATTTGAATTTATGTTGCCACCCCTGGGTTGGAATCTTTTTTGGCCAGAGGGAGAGGAGGAAGGAGAGTTTGCATTTGGATTTATGAGGAGAGACCCAGGCCCCTTCCCATCTCAATCTGTCTTTGCCTATGATGAGGAACCATTTGGATGCTCTACCACCTTTGAGGGAAGGGAGAGGGAATTTTTCAAGAGGTTTCTCTGGAATGCAATATTAAAGTTTGAAGTCTTAGAAAGAAAGAAGGTTCAAGTCCTCGGGAATGAAGGTCTATCCGTTACCGTAGAAGGAAAGGATCCGGTGAAGAAGGAGAAGGCAAAGGCCAAGGTAATTTTTACGAAACGAGGGGAGCGCATTGTAGCCTTTTATATCACCCAGTGGAGGCCTTTGGATGGGGTTTATGACACATCTGCCTTTGAGGTGTTTGATAAATTTGTTCAGTCTTTTAAATACCTAAAGAAATCTTTTTATGAAACACTTTGAGCAAATATGATACATTTCCTCTTTTTCTTTATGTGAGGAGGAGTGTATAAATGGGGGGAGGATATGAAGATAACAGTCCATAAATCCACCTTAGAGGTGGTTCAGGGCGATATTACCCAACAGGATACTGAGGCCATTGGAAATGCAGCAAATTCACGGCTGACAGGAGGTGGGGGAGTGGATGGTGCGATTCACAGGGCAGGTGGACCAGCGATTATGGCTGAACTCAGGGCAAAATATAAAGGGTGCCCCACAGGATCTGCAGTGATTACAGGAGGTGGAAACTTAAAGGCAAAGTATGTGATACATGCAGTGGGTCCCATTTACTCAGGATCGCCCAAAGATGCAGAACTCCTTTCCAGTGCCTATAGAAAGAGCCTGGAGCTTTGTAGCCAAAACAGAATCTCTTCGATTGCATTTCCCTCGATCAGCACAGGTGTATATGGATATCCTGTGGAAGAGGCCTCTCGGGTTGCCTTAAAAACTGTAAGGGATTATCTAAAAGACCATCCAGAAATTAAACTTGTTAGATTTGTCCTCTTTGATTCAAAAACCTTTGAACTCTATCAAGAAGCCCTAAAAGAGATCGCTTCATCCTAAGGTGAGTTGATTCCGTTTAGATCCCTAAACTAAGATCTTCTTCAAGGCCTCTTCGGTCTTTCTGCCTCCGGGACCTTCTTTTTAAAAGTTAAAAATTAGAAAATTTTAATCTTTTTTTAATCTTCTTCTAATGTGAATATGTTATATTACAAATCAAAAGAAGAAAGAAACTCTTTCCTCCTCATTTAACCCGTTCATAAAAAATCCACCCCGAAGGTGGATTTTTTATTCCATTTTTTTCCCTCGATTGGCTCATTTCAGCCTTTTAAAATCGAACCCCTCTTTCAGGATCTCTTCCTTAAAGTCCTTTACGTTTATCTTATTCTCAATCGCTTGGAGGATTTCTGAGACCCCCTTTGTCTCCCCGAGAAAGATACAACCAACAATTCGGTCCTCTTTAAAAGTAACTTTGCAGTAATTACAATTTTCTCGATCACTTCTTACCACACATTCCAATTTTCCTTCAGGGTCAATCTCACCTGCAGAGGTGAGGTCTATGCCCACAACTTTCAATTTATTTGAGACGACTGTCCCTTCATAAAGGGCATTCCCTCCTGCCATATTTATTCCTGCTATCTCTCCCTGTCTCTGGGCAGCAGGCCATATTCCATAGACTCGACCCCGATGTTCAGAACAATCTCCTGCTCCATAGATTCCGCTGATATTTGTCTCCAATCGATCATTGACTAAAATCCCATTGTTGACCTCTAATCCCATTTCCTTTGCCAGTTGAATATTTGGTCTGACGCCCGCAGATATGATCACCATCTCCCCCTCGATGATCCTTCCATCTTTTAGACGGATGCCTTCTACCTTCTCCTTCCCAAAAATCTCTTCTGTGGTTGCCCGGAGAAAAAAAGAAAAACCCATCCTTTCCATCTTCTCCTGAAGAAAGGTTGCCCCTTCAGCATCCATCTGTCTTGGTAGGATTCTCGGATTATGTTCGATGACAGCCACTTTTATGCCTCGCCTCAAAAGGGCACCCCCTGTCTCAAGCCCTACCAGTCCTCCCCCAATAAGGATCGCTTGCCTAACCTTTGAAGAAAAGTCCTTCATCTCAATGGCATCCTTCATTGTTCGGAGGGTAAAAACTCCTTTTTTTTCTGATCCCTTAATCGGAGGAACAAAGGCATTACCACCGGTGGCCACAAGCAGAAGATCATAAGGATAACTTTTCCCTTTCTGGCTCTTGACCTCTCCTTTATCCGGGTTAACCTCTGTAATTTTTTCCTCAAGATGGAGAAAGATCTCCTTATCCTTGTAAAAGGCTTCTGTATGAATTGTAATTCCTTGGATGGTTACTTCACCTGCTATAAATTCTGGGAACCGAACACGGTAGTAAAAAGGATAGGGTTCATCTGTAAAAATTCTTATCTCACCCTTAGGGTCTCCCTCCCTTATCTTCACGGCCGCCCTTGCCCCTGCCACCCCATCTCCAATAATCAGATAGCCTTTCATCTCTTCTCCTTCCATCTTAAGTCACTTTCATAGCCTCACGAAGTTCACGGGAAAGGAGATCTACAGTCCCCCGTGTCCCGCCAGCCAGTTTTCTCTTCCATTCTCCCTCTGTCTCAAATCGTTCATCTCCAATTCTGTCTGCCCAGTTTCTAATTGCCTCCCTTATCCCAAAATAATCAAAGGCATCTTTTTTTAGCTCTCTTGAGCGGGCCATGACATCTGGGCTTACCCGGATAAAGGCCCTGAGTGCTGCCCCTGTCTTGATACTATATTTTCGACCTGCCCATGCCTTTGGGAAGATCGCCACAATGGCTTTAAAATAGTTTCTAAAGAATCGTTTACCATTCTCCTCAAACTCTTTAAAACGCTCAGATCCTCCTACCTTTTCAATGGTGGTAAATAGATCGACCATCTCATCAGCAAGAGAGGCTTGAGAGACTTTCCCCTTCCCAACGCCAAGTATCTTTATCTCACCCCGCAATGGAGAGTCTTCCTCTTCATTGAGTTGACGGATGATATCATGTGCCAAGGCCTGATACCGATCTGCATAGAGTCTTCTACCAGCCAGGGAGATGAGGTGGGAGGGATTGAGCCTGGTATGTTTGGCGTTGATGGTCACAAAAAGCTCGACTGTCTGTCGGGGATCCAAGGAATCAAAAAGGACGGCAGGGACATCTATCTCCATCGCCTTATCCGGGGTTGCCCCAAGGGCGAGGAGCCTGTGCTGACCATCAAGACATCGAAGGATCCCTGATTCTTCTGGAATCTGGAGCATGCCGATATTGGGATTCTTCCCAATGGGGGAGAACTGGAGGCGTTTTTCTGTTATCATAATGACCGCCCCTGGTATTGCTGGAAGGTTCTGCGCCTCCTGACAATCGGAATAATACTGGACGAGTTCTCTAATCTTCTTTCGAATCATGGGCCTTTGGAAGGCCGTCTCGCTCCTTCCGATCCTTTTCTCAAGTAACTCCCAATTGATGGGGCTGGTTTTAGAAACCTTTTTCTTTTTCGCCCCCTCCTCAATGATAGGGTAATCCAATACCTCAAATTTCACCAGTTTCTGAATGTCGTTTGAGGTAAAAGAGGTTTGATAAAATTCTACTCCAAACTGCCTCACCTTATGAGCCGGAATAGTGATCATGAACCCCACCTCCTTTTCAATTGCTTTCCTTTATCAAAAGATAGCAAAATTTAAAGAGGTAAACAAGTGATTTTTCCCGGTAATCCCTTACTCATCTTGGGAACCTAAATTACCTTTTTCCATATGGTTTTGCTTGCCTTTAAAAAAGTTTTGGTAGTAT
The DNA here is from genome assembly GCA_037441765.1 of Deltaproteobacteria bacterium. Taxonomy (GTDB): domain Bacteria; phylum Desulfobacterota; class BSN033; order BSN033; family UBA1163; genus JBBIRM01. Next base: position 6,178 of record JBBIRM010000011.1, read on the forward strand.
AATATTGATAATTTATATATGGTTTGTTTATATGAAGAGCAGGACTTACAGGATCATTCGAAGACCCAAAAAAGGGAACACTCAGAAATCGGTTGAAGAGATTCTAAGAGAGATTAAGGAGTATAAACCCAGATGGAGTGATTATAGGGAGCGTTCCCTCCAGATCCATGGCCTCATCTGTGCAAGATGCGGAAGGGAGTTTGATTCCAAGACCAGGCACCTTCTGACCGTTCATCACAAAGATGGAAACCATTTGAACAATCCACCAGATGGTTCAAATTGGGAAAACCTATGCATCTACTGTCATGACGAGGAGCATCTGATATAGGTTCTGAAAAGTTATTTTGAGCAAGGGGGAACAATAAAATATCCTCAATTCCTAAATGAAACCCTTATAATTCGATGCGGTCAAGAAGGGTAATGCCTGTATAGTAACAGCAACAGGCGCTTTCAAAATTATTATCAAAGGTCCTCTGCTTTCCATCCTGGAAGAGAATTCTCACATAACACATACCCCCTGGTTGTTCAGAGGAACGAGTTTCAATTACCACCCCACCTCCCCACGATTTGAATCGTTTATGATAAACCTTATCCCCAACCCTGAGGTATGTGTGCCTTTCCCCAAGGGGATTTTGGGTGGGGAAAGGTTCATTCTTCTTAGAAATTTTCTTCAATGGCTTTCCTTAAACAAATTATATCACATTTTAGATGGAATATCTTTTTTGGTTCTTCTTTTATCTCCGTCCATTTGAAGATATCTCCCCTTGGAATCATCCCGGAATAGTCCTTATTCCTCATCTCCTTTATAAGGAAGGGCCTCATCGATCAGCATCACTGGGATGTCATCCTTAATGGGGTAAAGAAGTCCGCAGGCCTTACAGATCAGGCCATCTTCTCTTCGATTTAAAAAGATATCTCCCTTACATTTGGGACAGGCCAAGATTTCCAGGAGCTCTTTACTGAGAGGCATTTTCATCCTCCTTTTTTTCTTATCTTTCTCTTTTTGACTCTTGTAAAAGGATCCACTGCACCGCCCCCAAAAGGTCTTCAGCCACATAATCAGGCCTTACCTTCCATTGGTCTCTAAAGAATTCCCACTCCCCTCTACCATATCCAGTGAAGACCAATATGGTTTTGGTGCCAATCAAATGGCCAAATTCAATATCTACCCCACGATCTCCAACCATATAACTGATGGAACAGTCAAGGTTCAAGTCTCTCACTGCATCTTCCACCAATCCTGGAGCGGGTTTTCGACACCGACACCTTTGTCGGTATGGGGGTGCTCCTATGTCGGGATGATGAGGACAGTAATAGATTCCATCGAGATAGGCTCCCTCTGCCTTTAAAAGATCCAACATCTTTTGGTGGACTTGATGGATCAATGATTCCGGGAAATAACCCTTGGCCACACCGGATTGATTGGTGATGACGACAGCCTTGATCTGATGTTGATTTAATAAGCGAATGGCTTCTCCCACACGTGGCAGAAGTTTGAATCGGTCAATATGGTTGACATATCCTACCTCTTCATTGATTGTACCATCTCGATCAAGGAAAACCGCTCGATGTCCCATCACTAAACTCGTATAAAAAGATCGCTACTATCTCCGGATTTCTTGTCCATCAATAATCTCCCCACCTGTAACACCTCGCTCATCCGGGGAATCGGGTAGGGATGTCGGAGAAAATCTTATAGTGGAAACCTTAGAATGCTCACTTACTACAGAATCCCTTGAGTATTTAAAAGGCTACCATCTCCTTAGATGAAATCTCTTTCATAAGGCATTCTATTAACCGATTCGCTTTATAAGATTTTCGGAGATATCCCTGCCCGATTCATATAATTCCCCCCTTAAGTGAGGGATTACCCCACCTCTCTAATTCAAACTGATCGGGTGGGGTGAATCGCAAATAAGATCGGTGGCTCATCCAATCTCCAACATTGAAATAGAGGCATCGTCGGCCCCGAACCAATTCTTCATATTTCTCAGGATAGTGCGAATGCCCGAGGACGACGAGATCAAACCCTTCTAAAAATTTTTGATGCGCAAATTCTTTAAAGGCAGGAGGAGGGGTTGAAGAGGATTGGTGGTATTTCTGATAACTGGCCTGGCTCATTGTTTGGGCCACTCTCAGGGAGAGGTCAGGACCTATCCAATGGATGAGATGGTAGGTCAAACGGTTTTTTAGAAGTCTTCGAAAGAGACGATATCTCCACTGCCCTGGATTGGAAAGGTCACCATGTGCCAAAAAGGCCCTCTTCCCTCCAATCCTTTGCTCACAACCATTGGGATGGATAGGGATATCCATTAAAAACTGTTCTTTAAAAAATGAGGATAGGAAGAAATCATGATTTCCTTCAAAATATTCAATCTCAATACCCTGTTCATATAGTTCCTTAAGCATCTCTAAGATGGGGAGATAAGATGAGAAGGGGGAGGGTTTTTCTCTGGGGAAAAGGTTTTTAAAACCGAAGAAGAATTCGAATAGGTCTCCCAAGAGGATGAGTTTGGCCATCCGGTTCTTTTCCCTTTCTAAAAATTGAAGGAAGGTTTCCATCTTATCTGCCTCATTTCCAGTAAAATGGGCATCTGAGACAAAAATCCAATCCTTTTCATCCTGCGCCAAAATTGTTCCCTACCTCCCAACCCCGCAATAGTCAAATCCTAACCTCCTCATCTGCTCTGGATCATAAACATTTCTTAGATCGATGAAGATGGGACGTTTAAGCAGGGCTTTGATTCGAGCGAGATCCAGTCTCCGAAACTGGTTCCATTCGGTCGCCAATACCAGGGCATCGGACCCTTGGGCTACCTCATAGGCATCGTTCACGTAATCGATATTCGGAAAGACCATTTTTGCCTCTTCCATGGCTGCGGGATCAAATGCCCTCACCCTTGCTCCTAAATTTAAGAGATGGCCAATGATGACGATTGATGAGGATTCCCTTATATCATTGGTATTGGGCTTGAAGGAGATACCCAAAATCCCAATGGTTTTTCCACGGAGGTCTCCTACTTTTTGTTTGATCTTTTCCACCATTCTTAACCTTTGCTCTTCATTGACCTGAATAACTGAATTTAGAATTTTAAAGGAGTAACCCTTTTCATGAGCCATCCTCGAGAGTGCCCTTGTATCTTTTGGGAAACATGACCCCCCATATCCTGGACCTGGATGGAGGAATTTTCTCCCAATCCTTCCATCCAGTCCCATCGCTCGGGCGACATGATGAACATCAGCACCCATCAACTCACAGAGGTTAGCAATCTCGTTGATGAAACTTACCTTAGTGGCCAGAAATGCATTGGCAGCGTATTTAATCATCTCGGCGGTTTCGAGGTTGGTTAGCACAAAGGGGGTTTCTATCAGGTAGAGTGCACTATAAATCTCCTTCATAATGGCAAAGGCCTGTTCGCTTTCAGCCCCGATGGTGACTCGATCGGGTCTCATAAAATCTTCAACCGCAGAGCCTTCTCTCTGAAATTCAGGATTAGAAACAATATCGAAAGAGATGGGTTTGAGCTGATGCTCCTTGATCAATCCCTTTAATCGACGACAGGTTCCTACTGGAACGGTGGATTTGATGACGATCACTTTATATCCATCCATCGAGCGGGCAACCTCCTTGGCCACTTCCTCAACAGCCCGCAGGTCCGCAGAGCCATCGTCATTTGAGGGAGTTCCCACCGCAATAAAGATGACGAGACTGGAGGTGACCCCCTCCCGGATGCTCGTCGAGAATCTCAACCTTCCCTCTCTCAGATTTTTTTGGACCAGGTCTTCCAAGCCTGGTTCGAAGATGGAGATTTTCCCCTGTCGGAGAAGATCGATCTTCTTCTGATCGTTATCCACACAGATCAGATTCATTCCGAACTCTGCAAGACAAGCCCCTGTTACCAATCCCACATAACCCGTTCCAATTACACAGATATTCATCCTAAGCCCGCTTTTTAAATTTAAGTTTAATAAAATTTATAATGGACGGATAAAAATTGCAAGATGAAAAAAGAATGCCTGAGGTTGACCATTCGTTTGGATATAAATTCTATTTGGAACCATCATCGAACGACTAAAGGTTTAAATTTCTTCTCAGCGAATTAAACGGAGATATTCCTTCAATGCCTCAGACCAGGATCGCAAAGACATCCCAGTCTCCCTTTTTAATTTCTGAGTGCTCAGAACAGAATAGGAAGGCCGGATCGCGGGCCGGTTTAGTTCTTTTGAGGAGATAGGGATGATCTTGACCCCGGTCATCCCCGAGAGTTTTAATATGGCATGCCCAAAAGTATACCAGCTACAGAAGTCACTGTTGGCCACATGAAAGATTCCACGAGCATTCGATTGGATGAGTAGAGAGATGGCCCTTGCCAGGTCAGATGTGTAAGTTGGTGAACCAATCTGGTCGTTAACAATTGAGAGGACTCTCTTTTCCATGGCCTGTTGAAGTACGGAGGTGACAAAATTTTTCCCATATCTTCCAAAAAGCCATTGTGTTCTAATAATCAGGAAATCTTTTACCAACTCCTGGAGATACTTTTCTCCTTTTAATTTCGATCGGCCGTAGACATTAAGGGGATTGGGGGGATCATTCTCCGTGTAGGGGTCTCTCTTTCTTCCATCAAATACATAATCGGTGCTGATATAAACCACTTTAGCCCCGGACCTCACCGCACCCCGGGCAACATGTTTCATCCCTTCTGCATTGATAGCAAAGGCCTTTTCTTCATTAGCCTCGCATCCATCAACATCGGTATAGGCAGCGACATTGATCACAACCTCTGGTCGAAGGTTCTCTATCTTTGAGATGGTATTGGATTCATCCTGAATATCGATATCTCCCAGATCCCAGGCCCAGATTTCCCTATCAGGGTGTTGGTTTACCTGAAGGGAAGATTGAAGGACCTCAACCAAATCCCTTCCCAACATCCCCCTTGCCCCAATGATCAAAAATCGTTTCATCCCTATAAATCTAAAATCAGAGAGTTCTTCCTATTGCCGATTTTTATAGATTCGATCGTAATAGGTCAAATATTCTCCGGTCTTGATCTTTCTCCACCACTCCTGATGAGTTTGATACCATTCGATCGTCAAACGGATTCCTTCTTCAAAAGTGATGGTGGGCTTCCAGCCGAGCTCTCTCACTATTTTGGAAAAGTCAATCGCATAACGGCGATCGTGCCCTGGCCGGTCTTTGACATGCCGAATCAAGGAGTGGGGTTTCCCCAATCTGTCAAGAATGGTCTTGGCAACCACGAGGTTTGGCCTCTCGCTTTGTCCTCCGATGTTATAGATTTCACCCTCTTTACCATGGTGAAGCACTACATCCAACGCCCGACAATGATCTTCAACATAGATCCAGTCTCGAACGTGCATTCCATCCCCATAGATGGGAAGTTCCCTATCCTCGATCGCATTGGAGATCATCAATGGGATCAACTTTTCAGGGAATTGATAAGGGCCGTAATTATTGGAACATCGGGTGATGATGACGGGAAGTCCATATGTCTTATAGTAAGACCTGATGAGCATGTCGGCTGCGGTCTTGGTTGCAGAGTAGGGGCTATTGGGGGCAGGAGGGGTTTCCTCTGTAAAGGCTCCTTTCTCACCTAAAGAACCATAAACCTCATCAGTCGAGATGTGGAGAAATCGGATTTTCTGTTTGGGGAAAACCTTTCTTATCGCTTCCAAAAGAACAAAGGTGCCAAAAACATTGGTTTTGATAAAGGCGCTTGGGTCTTCGATCGAGCGATCCACATGAGATTCCGCTGCAAAATTGACAATTGCATCGATCCCTTTTCCAACTACCTCCTCCATCCTAACAGGATCTGCGATATCCCCGTGAATAAAATGATAACGAGGGGAGTTAGAAATATCAGAAAGGTTCTCCAGATTTCCAGCATAGGTGAGTTTGTCGACATTGATGAAATAGTAGTTAGGATAGGTCTTCAGAAAATATCGAATAAAGTTGCTTCCAATGAACCCGCAACCCCCCGTGACTAAAATCTTCATTTCCCTCCACCCCTAAATCTTTTTGATTTTATGATTTGTCTAATTGGAATTTTTACTCAGGGTTTGAAGTCCCTTTTATCCATCCTTTCTCGACCAATCGTATGGGATATCCTTCCCATGGGGGGGAAGACGGTACTCATCGGGAGAATCATGAACATAAACCTCTGTCGGGATGTTAAGGATTATGGCCTCCTCCTCACTGATACATTTCCATCCATGATAGATTCCGTTGGGAATCTGAACCAGAATGGGATGATGAACCCCAATGAAAAATTCATTGATCTCCCCCCGGGTTGGGGAATTCTCCCTCGGATCATAAAGAACCAATTTGATCATTCCCGAAATAGCGGCAATATGATCGGTTTGAATTTTGTGATAGTGCCAGGCCTTTACCACCTGGGGATAGGTCGTGGTGATGTAAACCTGGCCAAACTTTAGAAATAGTTCATCATCCGCCCGTAGGATCTCCATTACCCTCCCCCTCTCGTCCGGAATCACCCTTAAGGACTTTGTCTTCACTCCGTGTATCATTTTAACCCCCTCGCCCTCTTCTTCTCCATACAGTTTCACCCATTATTTGATGATTGGTATCTGAGATTTGGTTATTAAAGGTTATTTGCACCTGTCTGCGCAACCAATTGGTTTGCCCGAAGCAGGGAATCGAAGGTTCCTGCATCGGTCCACCATCCCTCTAAGATATCATAAGTCATCAATCCTTTTTCAATATATCGGTTATTTACATCTGTAATTTCCAGTTCCCCTCTTTGAGAGGGCTTAAGCGTTTTGATGATCCCGAAGACATTTGGATCATAGAAATAGATCCCAATCACTGCATATTTTGATTTGGGCTTTACGGGTTTCTCTTCAATCCGGATAATGCGATCTCCTTGCAACTCTGGGACACCAAATCGGTGAGGATCGGGGACTTCTTTCAAAAGGATCTTTGCTCCCTCTTTCTGTCTCTGAAAGGATTCTGCTGCCCTGCGAATATTCTTTTCAATGATGTTGTCTCCTAACACCACGCATATCTTTTCTCCGGCCGAAAAGAATTCGGCTAAACCGAGGGCTTGTGCAATTCCTCCCTCTCCTTCCTGGTAGGTATAATTGATATGTTTGAGGCCAAACTCTTTTCCGTTTCCCAATAGCCTCAAAAAATCACCAGCGTTGTTTCCTCCTGTCACAATGAGGATGTCATCAATGCCTGCATTGATTAGGGTCTGAATGGGATAATAGATCATAGGTTTATCATAGACAGGGAGAAGGTGTTTATTGGTCACTTTGGTCAGTGGGTAGAGCCGAGTCCCCAAGCCTCCTGCTAAGATCACTCCCTTCATATTATATTCCCTCCCAAACGTTCTCTATAACTTCATGAGATATGGTCTGTGTCCGATGGAGCCCAGGTTAAAAAGGTTGATATAGATTTGAAATTTTAAATCTCTCTTCTGCGTATTGTCTGGGGATCTATTCCTATCCTCAAGGGTCACCGCAAGGCTCCAGCATTGTGCCTGATATTCTGCTCCATAGATCGATTCTATTCTCATTCCCTCTAAGATATTATAACGAAAAGATCCAAAAATATATAGAGGAGGAATGGTCTTTACCCGAGCATGGAGGTTTAGAGCCTTCACCCTTTCAAGGTTAGGGGTTTTGGTTGAGCGATATTCTACCTGAACCATATCATCCCTTCGGTCCTTCACCGTGATAACCCCATTTAATCCATCAAACCTTCCATGATATGGATTAAATTCTGCGTCCGCCCTGGCAGATAGGTATGGTCCAAAATTTAGCCACATCTCTCCCTTTATGTTTGAAAAATATCTTCCTTTTCCATTGGGCTCTTTCTGGATTGGATCTCCAAGGCTATAACTCTGAAAGATCTTTAATTTTAAATATTCATAAGGGCCAGAGGTAACTCCCTCCTTGATGGGTTTCCCAATCAGGCGCTGGGTGATCCCATAGGTAATCTGATTGGTATAAGGCATTTGATCCACTTCATCAAAAATGGGGATTTTGGCTTGATAAACCCTTGGGCTGTAAGAGTATTTAATCATCGGCTCAATCGTATGCATCCACCTTGATACCTGATAGAGGTTTGAAATATTTGGCAAGGTATGGGACTCATAGATTCTATAAAACTCAGCTGCCATCTCTATCTCTGCCTCAAGGGTCTCTCTCGCTTCCCATCCTTTTAATCGATTCCAAGGGTCGTCATAGATTCGGTAAAGGGTTTCTCTTAGCCCCAAACTCGATTCCAACTTTAATACATTGAAGAGCCTTACTGGATAGGAAATTTTTGGAAAAAGATCTCCTCGTTGGGCTTCTACTCCTTTCTCTCGCCAGAAGTTCGTGTAGGAAGAATTTATTTCGTAAAAGAGGGGGGTGCCAAATAGGGACTGGGGATGGGCAAAGAAACTGAACTGTGGGAGTTTCTGAACGGTCTCATCATTGCTCTCCTTCGTTAAATCTCTGTAGAAGGCATAATCAACTAAAAAACTGAATTGATCCCAGTTCTTTCCTCCAAAAAAGTTTGACCTCAGCTGTCTTCTGCTTCGGGAGTCAATCTTTGCTTCTTCGGGAAGATCCTCATCAAAATCCCGAACATAATGGATGTCGCTCACATGATTGATATTCCATTTGAGATAGAAGTCATAGGGAAGTTTCTGCTGGTGCCGTGCAAATATGGCATATCGCTCCTTTTTTATATATCGATCATCTATATAATAGAGATTCACTTCACCATTTGTATCTCGTGTGAAGGCATATCTATATTCCAATCCTCCCTTTACACCCCTTTCTCCCAACCAGTCAACGCTGAGCGTTGTATCCATGTTCTTGGCAATTGCCCAGTAAAATCCATTCTCCACCTCAGGACCATGTCTTTTAGAATATCCGAGCCGGGGTATGAGAAAACCGGATTGCCTCTCTGCCCTGATTGGGAAGATTCCGTAAGGAAAGTAAAGCACCGGGAGGTCCTTAATATGGAAGACCGGTCCTTTAGCAATTCCCCAACCACCAACGAGCACCTCCTTCACCTCTAACTCTCTGACAGTAAATTTCCATGGAGGTTTCTTATCATCGCAGGTGGTCAAGGAACCCTCCCGAATCCGGTAATGGTTCTCCCCCAACTTCTCTGCTTCACGGCCTTCGATGTGAAAATTCTGCTCCTTTAAGAAGAGCCTGGCTTTATAAATCTTCCCCAAACGGGTTTCAAGGTTAACCTCCAGACGTTCGCATTCAATCACATCCTCTCCCTCTCTCAATACCACATTGCCCCAGGCCTTGACCTCTTTTGTGATCATATTCATTTGTGCATGGTCAGCTTTGAGGGAGAGGTCTCCACGGCTAACTTCTACTGCTCCATGGGCCTGGTAAATCTTTTCATCCTGATCGTAGATGAGTTGATTGGCCTCAATCTCTACAGGCCCTTCCTCTTTAGATATCTCTGTTGGAATTTTCAACTCGCCCATCTTGGCTGAAAGGACCTTAGAGGGAGAAAAAAGAGGAAGGAGAAAGAGAAGGACCAGAATGACGGGATAGGGCCTCATGGTCCTCCTCCAGGGTTGAAATAGGCCTTGGCCTCTCCAACTGTATAGAGCGATCCAGTGATACAGAATAAGTCTTCCCTCCCTGTTAGAGAGAGGCCTTTTGTGATGGCCTCATGGAGGTCCTCGACGATTTCTGCTTTATGCCCATTTCGTCCCAGTATCTGTTTGAGCAGTTGAGGCGGGGCAGCCCTTTCTGTGTGAGGCCTGGAGAGAATGACATGATCTGCAATGTGCGATAATTGATGAAGGACTGATTCTATATCCTTATCCTTCATCATTCCAATGAGGAGGATGAGGTGCTGATATTGGAACTCCTCCTTTAAGGCCTTCTTAAGGACGACTGCTCCTGCAGGGTTATGGGCTCCGTCGAGGATCACCTTGGGAGATTGGCAGACCACCTCCAGCCTCCCAGGCCACTCAACATCCTTCAATCCCTCCACCATTGCATCAATGGAGATGGGATATCCATAATCTTCTAACACCTCTAAGGCCCCCAATGCCGTGGTAGCATTGATGATCTGATGGAGTCCTTTGAGATTGAGACGGAGGCCCCATAGTTTTCGATAAATCCCTTCGTAGTTGAAACTTCCATCCTCGCAGCGTTCGTGTCGAAAATGTTTGCCAACCCTGAATAGCGGAGCCCTCTTTTCCTTGCAGATCTTTGAAAAGAGTCGTAGGACATGAGGTTGGGTCACAGCGGTGATCAAGGGTTTTCCCTTTTTGATGATGCCTGCCTTCTCTCTGGCAATGCTAAGGATGCTACTGCCCAACTGTTCCTCGTGGTCTTTTGAAATGTTGGTGATAATCGAAATGAGAGGATCAATTACATTGGTAGAATCAAGCCTTCCTCCTAATCCCACTTCCACAACGCTTAAATCCACCATCTTCTCCTTAAAATAGTGAAACGCCATGGCGGTAGTAAAATCAAAAAAAGTGAAAGGGGGAATGATACCAGCCTCTTCAATTCTCTTTCTCATCCATTCGGTCAGGGTCGCCACTTCCTCTTCTTCGATCTCCTTTCCGTTCACTTTAATTCTTTCGGTAAATCGGATTAGATGGGGAGAGATATAGAGTCCCACTCGATATCCTTCTTTCTGGAGGATGGATGCGATTATCGCTGCGGTCGACCCTTTCCCATTCGTCCCCCCAATATGGATGGCCTGTATCTCTTTGTGGGGATTTCCAATCGACTCTAAAATCCTCGAGACCTGGGTGAGGCCAAAGATCATCCCGAACCTTTCAAGGCCATAGAGGTAATCGAGCGATTGTTGATAAGTCCCTTCTCCCATTTTAAGTTAAATCCTTTGACCCTCTGGCATTAACATTTCTAAGAGGGAGGCCAGTGTATGACGAAGGTCTTTTCTCTCTACAATAAGATCGATCATTCCGTGCTCAAGAAGATATTCTGCCCTCTGAAATCCTTCAGGCAGTTCCGCACGGATGGTCTCCTTAATCACCCTTGGTCCTGCAAAACCGATCATCGCCTTGGGTTCGGCAATAATGATATCTCCCAACATGCCAATGCTGGCGGAGACCCCACCCGTGGTCGGATCAGTTAATACAGAGATGTAAGGGATTTTGGCTTCATGGAGTTTGGCCAGGGCCGCACTGGTCTTTGCCATTTGCATAAGTGAAAGGATTCCTTCCTGCATCCTCGCTCCCCCGGAGGCGCAGAAAATGACCACCCCAATCCTTTTCTCAATGGCTCGTTCAATTAGGCGGGTAATCTTCTCTCCTACCACCGATCCCAAACTACCGCCCATAAAATTAAACTCAAATATCCCAATCAACACAGGTTGGCCCTCAACTTTCCCTTCGCCACAGACGATAGCATCCTTCTGACCTGTGGCCTCCTGAGACTCTTTGATCCGATGGGTATACCTTTTTATATCTTTGAACTCCAGGGGATCAGCAGAAACAAGGTCTGCGTCATATTCGATGAAGGTGCCAGGATCAAGCACACATTCAATTCTCTTTTTGGCAGGAATTTGAAAATGGTAATTGCATTTAGGACAGACCTGAAGGTTTCTTTCGATTACTTTTCGATAGATAATCTCATTACAGGAGTTACACTTTACCCAAAGTTGGTCGGTGAGCTTTAGCCCCTCTCTCTTCTCCTTCCCCTCCTTTTCCTCTTCTCTCTTAAACCAGGTCATCTTTTGATTCCATTGATTAATTAGACAAGAAAAATTAACAAAATATGGAAGAGATGTCAATTCAACCAAATATCGAAAAGGGAGATGTTTACTCCAAAGGTTTAAAGTCTCGTGTGAACTATAAGATTTGAAAAGAGGAGACTTCCTAATGGGGTTTATTTTGACAGAAACTCTTTTTCTTGTTAGAAATTTAGAAGGAACTTCGCATTAAAATGAAAAATAGAAGAAGGGAGATGAATGATGCCGACCTATTCCCATTCTCAACTCTCCACCTACGAGACCTGTCCCCACCAATATAGGCTTGCATACATTGATAAGATCAAGATTGAGACAGAGGGGATTGAGGCCTTTATGGGATCCAGGGTCCATGAGGCCCTGGAGAAGCTTTATCGAGATTTAAAATTAACCAAACTCAACAGCCTTGAAGAACTGCTCTCGTTCTATCATGAGAGATGGGATAAGAACTGGAGTGAGATGGTTCAGATCACCAGAAAAGAATATAGCGCTGAGGACTATCGCCGGTTGGGAGAAAAATGTATCACAGATTATTTCAAACGATATTTCCCTTTTGATCAAGGGAAGACACTGGGGCTTGAAGAAAATATCTATTTTCCGCTTGAAGAGGAGAAGGGGTACTGGATTAAAGGGTTCATTGACCGCCTGACCCTGGTGGACAATTGCATACTTGAAATACATGATTATAAGACCTCCAACCGGCTTCCATCCAAGGATGAGGTGGATTCGGATCGACAACTCGCCTTCTATCAAATGGGGGTGGAGGGAAAGTGGAAGGGTATTCGAGAGATTCAACTGGTCTGGCACTATTTGACCTTTGATATAGAAATCCGTTCATCGAGAACCCCTGAACAACTTCAACAACTCCGCCAGGAGACCCTGGAACTGATCCGAAAGATTGAAACGGATAGATTCTTTAGCCCAAGAGAGGGTCCCCTTTGTGATTGGTGTGATTATCAAGGCCTCTGTCCCAAAAGGAGGCATCGGGTGGTGGTGGAAACCCTTCCACTCAATGAGTACCTTCAGGAAGAGGGGGTCTATCTGGTAAACCGTTATGTGGAATTGAAAGAGAGGAGAAGACGTTTGAATGAGGAACTGGATGCGGAAATCAGTAAGATTGAAGAGGCTCTTTACGCCTATGCGGAAAGAAATGAGATAGATGCTATCTATGGAAGCGACCATGTGGCAAGGATTAGGAAGGAGATGAAAGAGAAATATCCCTTAAAAGGAGACCCTGGGAGAAAAGTCCTTGACGAAATTATTAAGAAAGCAGGGAAGTGGATGGAGGTTTCGGATTTGAATCCTTGGATGCTGGCAAAGGTGATGAGTCGGGGAAGTTGGCCTCCCTCCCTGGTCAGTAAGATCAAGGAGTTTTTAAGCACAGAGGAAATCCGATCGATTACTATATCAAAATGGAAGGAGAGAGAGTAAAGTACCCCTGAAGTGAATTTGAACATACAAAAACATTTGGGCTCAAATTATTCCATCATCTTTAATTGAAGGACGAGAGCTTTATTTTTTCTCCATCCGTTGTAATAGAGATAGCCCCTTTTTGATCCGTTCGAAAGATCTTTATCCCTAACCTCTCATATCGCCTCAATACTTCAGGATGAGGAAGTTTGGCCTTATTTCGGTTATCGACACTGAGGATGGCGTAGGATGGTTTTACCCTCTGAAGGAATGGCAGGGTGCTCGATGATAAACTTCCGTGATGGGGAATTTTTAAAATATCCGCCTTAAGGGAGAGGCCTTCTCTTAACATCCTATCCTCGGCCTCTTCCTCGATATCTCCGGTCAGTAACACTCGGATATTTTTAAACTGTAATTTCATAACCAACGATTGGTTATTTATATACCTCGAATCCACCTTCTCACTTTTGGGTTCTTTTCTTTCCGGAGGATGGAGGATAGAGAGTTGAACCCCATGGATGTTTAGAGTAGAGATTGAGGCATGGAGGATATATCTTTTTATCTTTTTTCTTAAAAGGATTTCTTCTAATCCTTGATAGGAAGGAGATTCTACACGAAGACCATTCTCCCAGAATTGATCGATTGAGAAATGGGAGGCAATAAAAAGAAGACCTTTGAGGTGATCCGGATCGGGATGGGTGAGGACAAGATAATCAATTCTACAAATCTTTTTTTTCCATAAAAAGGGGGCGATCACTTTCTTTCCGATATCAAAGCGTTCCCCATAAAGACCACCTCCATCGATCAACATCCGCTTGCCCCTTGGGAATTCGATAAGAATTGAATCCCCTTGTCCCACATCGATAAAGGTCATCTTTAACTCATTTTGGAAATATCCCCTTAGATTCCAATAGGCAAGATCCAGGGCGAAGATGAATAGGATTCCCACAAAGAGATATTGGGGGAGTCTTTCCCTTCGGAGATGGATACTTAAAAATAGTAGAAGATAGAAGAGGAGGATTTCGAAGGCAGAGGGAGTAGGGAGATAGATAGAGGCAAGAGGAAAGGAGGCAAGAAATGAAAGAACTTCTAACAAGGCAAGGGTAAGGAAGTGGTTGAGGTTGATAAGAAGGGTAGCCAGGGGTGAGACGAAGAACGATAAAAAGGAGGCTATCAGGCTAATTGGGACGATGAGAAATCCCACCCAGGGAATCGCCAAGAGATTGGTGATAAGACCTATGGGAGAGATTCGGTTAAAATGTAGAACAACAAAGGGCGCTGTGCCCAATGTAGCAATTGTGGTGGCAAGGAGGGAGATCTTTAAATAGCACCAGAGGCGGGTCTTCAATGAGGTTGTGGGTTGTGGAAGAATATCTTTTTGCCCGAATTCATAAAGTATTTTGGGTAAGAAATAGAGAATGGAAAGGACAGAGAGAAACGAGAGTTGAAAGGATATGTCAAAGAGGGAAGGGGGAGATACGAGGAGGATGAGAAAGGCTGCTAATATTAGAGTATAAAGAAGGTTTCTTTCTCTACTGAAGAGAATGGATAGGAAGAAGACGATGACCATGATCGTGGCTCGAACCACAGAGATTCCTCCTCCTGCAATGAAGGTATATAGGAGGATAATTGGAATGGTCAAACCTGCTGCCCATTTTTTTAAAGAAAATGTAAGGAGGAGAAACTCTGAACGTTTTAATACCCAGAAGATCAAAGAGAATGAGAGAAGGGCGATGATTCCCAGGTGGTCCCCTGAGATCGCAAGGAGGTGGGCTATTCCTGTAGAAGTGAAATATTCCTTTATCTCCTCTGGGATATTCCCTTGTTCCCCGAGAACAAGGGCCTCGAAGATTCCTGAGAAGCGGGGGTCCGACTCCTTCTGGAGGAAATGTCGAATCTGATCCCTCCAGTCTTCAATCTGCAGGAGGACTGGGTTTTTAAACCCCTTTCCAATTTTCACCCATCCCTTCTCTTCGGATAAAAATCCAATTGCATAGATCCTTTTAAAGGCAAGGTGACGTTGGTATGAGAAACCCCCGGGGTTACAAAACCCGCGAGGGGGATAGAGCCTGCAATGAAATCTAAGGCTATCGCCCATTCGAAACCCTTCGATTCCACCCCTGAAAAAGAGAAGGAGGTGCCCTTCTATTGGAATATGCCGGTTTGATATGATTACCTTTTCGGAGCGGATCACCAGTTGGGTCCACTCCTGAGATCGTTCTTCAATCCGGTCAATCATTCCCTCCATAGCGATCCGATCGGCTCCTATGAAACGGGAGAGGGAAGAAGAGGAATGGAGGGGGTTTAGATAGAGATGGATGGAGAAGAGTCCGAGAAAAAAGAAGACCAGAAGGGCCATCCAGGTAGACCATTTCCTTTTTTTTATCCCCATTGCACAGGCCCAAATTCCAAGCAAAAATAGTGGGGTAAATAAAATGGCATGGCTGGGAAGTGGAGGAACCCAGAGGCCTGTGGAAAGCCCTATTGCATAGGAGAGCAAAACGGGAAGGAGGGGAAAGGAAAGTAGGGCAAGCATTTTCGAGTGGGCACCTCTATAAAAAATTACAAATCATTTGACTTTATTATACAAAATTATATAATATTTATTTAAAATAAATTAAGGAGGGAGGGGGAAAATGGATGCCTGGCATTAGGATCAAAGAGAATGAATCTTTTGAAAATGCCCTCAGAAGGTTCAAAAAACAGGTCGAGAAAACAGGGATATTATCAGAGATTCGAAAGAGAGAGCATTATGAGAAACCCAGCATTAAGAGGAAGAAAAAGATGATCGCCGCAAAGAAGAGGGCAATGAAAAGAATGCGAAAAATGATGGAGAGAGGTTAAGGATGGGACTGGAGGAGAGATTGGTAGAAGAGATGAAAGAGGCAATGAAATCCAACGATAAGTCGCGTCTTTCCACGATACGGATGCTAAGATCTGCTATTAAAAATAAGGAGATTGAACAAAGAGGGAAATTGGATGATGAGGGGATTTACAAAGTGATCCAAGCCATGGTTAGAAAAGGAGAGGAGTCCATTGAACAATTTAAGGCAGGCGGTAGAATGGATCTTGTAGAGAAGGAGAGAAGAGAGATAGAGATTCTAAATTCCTTTCTCCCTCAGCCCATGGGTAAGGAAGAAATTTTAAAGATTATTGATCAAGTTATTGTTGAGACAGAGGCCAAGTCCTTGAAAGATATGGGAAAGGTGATGAAATCCCTTATGCCCAGATTAGGGGGGAGGGCAGACGGGAAACTGGTCAATCAATTGGTTAGGGAAAGGCTTTCTCCTTAATCCCCTCTTTTACCCATTTTCCATTTTTATTTAAGATGGATGATCATTCCCTCAGGGTTTTAGATTACTTCCATTTGCTCAATATCCTGAAAGAATATTCTATATCTTCCTTAGGTCAAAAGAGTTGCGAGGCATTAAGACCCCTATCAGACCTTTCCTCCATTCAAAAAAAATTGGCTGAGGTTTTAGAATTTAAGGAGATTTTGGAGACCCTTGGGGAGCCTTCCTTTTATGGAATAAAAGATATCGGGGTGATCTTAAAGCGATTAGAGGTTGAGGGCTCTTCGCTGACAGTTCAGGAACTGTTAGACATCCTCACTCATATCGAGTTGTGTAAAAGTGTTAAACGATTTTTTAAAAAGGCGGATGCCAACCGGATCCCTCACCTTCATGAAAAGATTTCCAAACTCTCTTCATTAAAGATTCTCGAAAAGGATATTCTCCAGGCGATCAATAAAAATGGGGAGATACTCGATCGAGCAAGCCCTGCCCTTTTAGAGATTCGAGACCGTCTTAGAGGGCTTCGTGAGAAGGCAAAGAAGATGCTCGATCATCTCCTCCATCGTGAGGACCTTCAGCCCATTTTTCAAGAACCTCTGATCACCATTAGAAATGGAAGATATGTACTTCCCATTAAAGCCGATGCGGAACACAGGCTGGAAGGGATTATCCATGACCACTCTCAAAGCCGTATGACTTATTTCCTGGAACCATTTCCACTGATCGGCATCAACAATGAGATCAATATCTTGGTGGCAGAGGAGAAAGAGGAGGAATACCGAATCCTGGCCAATCTCTCTGAAAGGGTAAGGGAAGAGAGATCACATCTCTGGCTGGATCTTGAAGTCTTAGGAGAATTAGACCTTCTCTCTGCGATGGCAAAACTCTCCATCCTTTTAAAAAGCGTTTGCCCAGTATTGAATGAGGAGGGAAGGGTGGATATGAGAGAGGCAAGAAACCCAATCCTCACCCTCCAGGATCAGAATCGGGTGGTTCCTATCCACCTCCGGATAGGGGATGGAAAGAAGGTTTTGATTTTAAGCGGTGCCAATGCAGGAGGAAAGACCGTTGCCCTAAAAACTTTAGGGCTTCTGACCTTGATGGTTCAATCCGGGCTTCCTATCCCTGTTGCGGAAGGGAGCCATGTCTCCATCTTTCAAGATGTCTTTGCTGTGATTGGAGATGAGCAGAATATTGAAGAAAACCTTTCCACCTTCTCAAGCCATCTTCTTCATGTGGATCAGATTTTGAAGAAATCGAATTCCCGCACACTGGTCCTTTTAGATGAATTGGGTGTGGGGACCCATGCCTCTGAAGGATGTGCCCTGGCAATGGGCTTTCTTGACCAGTTCAGGCAGAAGGGGGCCTCCGTCATTGTGACAACTCACTTCGATCCTCTTAAGGCCTATGGATATCTTCACCCCGATGTGGAAAATGTGGCAGTGGAGTTTGATGAAGTCACCCTTGAACCGAAATATACTCTCTCTTATGGGACGTCGGGATGGAGCAATGCCTTTTTAATTGCTGAAAAACTTGGGATTTCAGAAAGGGTCATTCAAATGGCCCGACGTCATCAGGATGGAGGGGACCAGGAGATAAAGCAGGCCCTTGAGGAACTGGAACGGGTGAGGTTCAAATTGGAAAGGGAGCGTCAGCAATTTTCCAAAGTAAGAGAAGAGGCAATTCGAGAGCGAGAAAGGTTGAAAGAGATCATTGAAGGGATCAAACGAAAAAGGGAAGAGATTTATTCTCGAGCAGAGGCGAGGGTGAATCAGGCCATTCAGCGAATCGAACAGGAGTTAAAAGATTGGCTCAAACGGGTAAAAGACGAGAAATCCCACCCCCATTTTCAGACCTATCGCAAGGAGATTCAAAAGATCAAAGAGGGATCCCTCCCATCGCCCAAGGGTAAGGGAAAACGGAAAGAAACGATTGGCTTAAAGATAGGAGAACGTGTTAGAATTGAAAGCCTGCGTTGCGATGGGGTTGTAATAAAAATTGATGAAGCATTAAGACAGGTAGAAGTACTGACGGAAAAGGCAAAGGTTAAGGCCTCTCTTTCCGACATTATTCAGATCCCTCAGGTAGGAGGTGGAGAGACTGAGATGAAGTGGACACAGGAGGATTCTTCAAAAAAGGAGATGCCCTCTGTGATAAAGGTGATTGGATTGAGGGTGGAGGAGGCTTTGCCAAAAGTCGATAAATTCATTGATCAAGCCCTTTTCCATGGTCTTGAGAAAGTTCATATCGTCCATGGGGTTGGATCGGGAAGGTTGAAAAATGCAATTAGCCAATTCTTAAAAGGTCATCGAGGAGTCAAAAATTTTTCACCTGGGGATGGAATGAGGGGAGGCCAGGGGATTACGGTCGTTGAATTGAGGTAAGCAAAGGGATGAGGGGATTTCTTTCGGAAGAGAAGGTTTCAGAAATCAGAGATCGCGCCAATATCTTAGAAGTCATCTCCCAGTATGTCTCTCTAAAAAAGGCTGGGAAAAATTATAAAGGCCTCTGTCCTTTCCATTCAGAAAAGACCCCTTCCTTTATGGTCAACGAGGCCAAGCAGATGTTTCATTGTTTTGGTTGTGGAGAGGGAGGGGATGTCTTTGCCTTTTTGATGAAGATGGAGCATTTATCCTTTCCTCAGGCAGTGGAGCAGCTAGCCAAGCGTTATGGCGTAACCCTTCCATCTCCCCAACTGACACTTAACCAGAAAAAAGAGATGGCTAAAAGGAACCTCCTCTTCCAGATCAATCAGATCGCCTCGGAATACTATCACCATCTTCTCACTCAAGGGAGAGAAGCCGAAGATGCGCGGAGATATCTTGGCCAGAGAGGTATAGGGAAAGAGATAATTGAGGAACACCGATTGGGATATTCCCTCGATCGGTGGGATGGCTTAGTCCAACATCTCCGTGAAAAAAAGGTCTCTCTGGAATTGGCATGGGAGTTGGGCCTTATCCTTCCAAGAAGGAAGGAGGGATGGTATGATGCCTTCCGGGGAAGAATTATTTTTCCTATCTTCGATATCCAGCATCGGGTTGTTGGATTTGGGGGGAGGGTTATTAAAACGGGTGAACCCAAATATCTTAACTCCCCTGAATCTGCCATCTATCATAAAGGGGAAACCCTCTATGGTCTTCAGGTTGCAAGGGGTTATATCTCAGAGAGGGATTATGTTATAATTGTCGAAGGTTATTTCGACCTGTTGACCCTCCACAGATACGAATTTAAGCATAGCGTGGCAACATTAGGAACAGCACTGACGAACCAGCATATACGTCTCCTCAGCCGATATACGAAGAATCTGATTACGGTTTTTGATGCGGATCAGGCAGGGGTCCAAGCCACTCTCAGAACGCTTCCCCTTTTTCTTGAAGAGGAGGTTTTTGGAAAGATGGTCTTGCTTCCAAAGGGCGAGGATCCTGATACCTTCCTTAGAAAGGAAGGCGGGGGGGATTTTGAAAAAAGGCTTGGAAAGGCCACTCCTCTTATCGACTTTTTTTTCGATCAATTAGTAAGCCAATATGACGCAAAATCGATTGAGGGAAAAGTAAGGATTGCTCAAGAAGGTGTGCAGTTGATTGCCAAGATTAGAGACCAAATTCGGAGAGATTTCTATATAAAATCCCTGGCCGAAAGGTTGGAGGTAAAGGAACAAATCCTTTATGATCTGTTTCGTTCTTCTTTAAAGCAACGGCTTAAGGTCCAAGAAGAACTAAAGAGGCAATCGGTGGAAGAGAGGAGTTTTCCAAAGTCAGAGGAGATGTTGATTCGTATCTTGGTCCAACACCCAAGATTCATTCCTTTGGTTTCGGAGGAAGGGGTGATTGGGGAGTTCGAAAGCGAGGTTCTACGGAAGATGGCAGAGAGTTTGGATCTACTCTATAAAAGGAAGGGAAGGGTTGATCCCAAAGAGGCTTTGGGGTTACTGGAAGAAGATATTCGGAGGAGGTTCTGCCAGCTCGTCTTTCAGGACGAGGCGTTTGAAGAAGGCCATGTGGAGAAAATAGTGAGGGACTGCATTCAGAAGATTCGGGAGAGAAAGGTTAAGAAGGATAGAGTCGAACTCCTTAAGAGAATTAAAGAGATGGAGAAGAAGGAGGAGCCAGGGCTTGAGGCCCTTTTAGCAGAACATCAGAAACTCTTAAAGAGGGCAAGGCCTTCTTAAAAAATAAAGAGACGAGAGGACTGATTAATGGGGAAAGAAGGGAATATCAAAGAGGTTGAACAATTGATCTCCATGGATGGCGAAAAGGGATTTCTTTCTTTCGACGAGGTCAGTGAGATCTCTCCCAATGACATTGTCTCCTCTGACCAGATTGACGATGTCCTGATGATGTTTGACGAAATGGATATCGATATGATGGATGACCTTCAAGGATTGAAGGTCGATGAGGAGAGGCTTCTGGAGAAGGAGGAGGAAGGCGATGAATTAGAGATGGAGGGATTCATCAAAGCTACCGATCCCGTTCGTATGTATCTCCGAGAAATGGGGTCTGTGTCCCTTCTGACTCGAGAGGGAGAGGTGGAGATTGCAAAGCGAATTGAGGATGGCAAAAGGGAAGTTTTAAGTGTGGTATTGAATTGCCCGATGGCTGTCAAGGAAGTGATCAATTTGGGACAGGCCCTGAAGGATGGAAAGGTGGAGATCCAGGATGTGACCAATGAGATTGATGAGGAGGAGACCAGCCGTGAAGAGGAAGAGGCCCAGAAGAAGAGAGTACTGGATTTGATTGAGAAGATTCGTCGAAACGATGAAGGGGTTCGATGTCTATTAAGAAAAAAGGCAATCTCGAAGTCGAAGATTCAAGCACAATTGAAAAAGAAACAGGAAGAGATTTTAGAATGTTTCCGACAGATGAATTTGAGAGATAGCCAGATTAATCGAATAGTTCAGAAGATGAAGCAGATGCTTTCCCGGATTGAAAAGGGAGAGAATGAAATCAGGAAGATGGAAGAGAAGGCAGGGATCAGTCTAAAAGAGGCCAGGGAGCTGTTGAAAAAGTTAAAGGCGAAAAAGGTTAATGAAAAATCGATTCAGAAGACTCGAAGTCTGAACAAGGCCATCCTTCAAGGGCTTGAACGAACTGCTAAACATATTCAGAGGAAGATCAATCGAGTCGAAATGGAGTGCGGACTCAGTGCCGAGAAACTCAGGGATGCGGTAAAAGCGATTGTTGAAGGGGAGAAAAAGGCCAGGGAAGCCAAGTGCGAATTGGTGAAGGCAAATCTGAGGCTGGTTGTCTCAATCGCCAAAAAATATACCAATCGAGGGCTGCAATTCCTTGACCTCATCCAGGAGGGAAATATTGGTTTGATGAAGGCAGTGGATAAATTTGAATATCAACGGGGATATAAGTTCAGCACCTATGCCACCTGGTGGATCAGGCAGGCCATCACACGAGCGATCGCGGATCAGGCGAGGACTATTCGAATCCCTGTTCACATGATTGAAACGATTAACAAACTGATACGGACTTCCCGATATCTCGTCCAGGAAATTGGAAGAGAGCCTACCCCAGAGGAGATTGCAGAAAGGATGGAGATGCCTTTGGATAAAGTAAGGAAGGTTTTAAAGATTGCCAAAGAGCCCATTTCCCTTGAGACCCCGATTGGTGAGGAGGAGGATAGCCACTTGGGTGATTTCATTGAAGATAAAACGGTCATCTCCCCTCAGGATGCGGTCATCACGGCAAATCTAATAGAGCAGACTCGAAAGGTTCTGGCCACGCTTACGCCCAGAGAGGAAAAGGTTTTGAGGAAACGGTTTGGGATAGGTGAGAAATACGATCATACCCTGGAGGAAGTGGGCCAAGATTTTGATGTGACGCGGGAACGGATTCGGCAGATTGAAGCAAAGGCCTTAAGGAAATTGCGGCATCCAAGTCGGGCTAAGAAACTTAAGGCCTTTCTTGAAGCCTAACTTTAATCTCACTGTAGGGGGTTGACACTCCTCAGAGATTGACTAAAATAAAAATAAGGGGCCCATAGCTCAGCTGGAAGAGCCACCGGCTCATAACCGGTAGGTCCCTGGTTCGAACCCAGGTGGGCCCACCAAAGAGGGTGCATGGGTTGATGAAACCAACAGGGAAAATGAAAAGGTGGATGAAGGGCCTTGATGATGGGAAAAGAGTGCACCCCAACAGGAGTGCACTCTTTTTATTTAGGCTTAAAAACACCGTAGACTACACTTAGGAGGTCACCGTTGAGGGAACAATTGGAATTGCTTTGGGAGTTACAGAAGATCGACCTCTCCCTCAAGAACATTCAAGAGGAACGAGATCGGTTTCCGAAGGAGATAAAGAAGTTGGATGAAAAAAGGAACATCGAGAGGGAGAGGGTTCAAAAAGAGAAGGAAAGGGTTGAGTTGCTGGAGAAGGAGAGGAGGCAGAAGGAGAGGCAGCTCAGCGCTGAACAAGAGAAGATTAAGAAGGCAGAAGGAAGGATGTCCGAGGTGAAGACCAATAAGGAGTATCAAGCCCTCCTCACCGAGATCGAGAACATCAAAGAGACAAACAGCCGGATAGAAGAAGAGATCCTGATGGTCATGGATGAGATTGACGAACTTAAGAAGAATATACAAAAGCGGGAGAAGGAGATGGCCATCAACCTTGAAAAGATCGAGGCGGAGAGCAAAAGGATTCAGGAGAAGATGGCCGAAGACGATTTATTATGGAAACAGCAGTTGGAAAGGAGGGAGGCCCTTACCAAGCAGATCGAATCCAAACTCTATCGGCTCTATCTCACCTTGAAGGAGAAGCGAAAGGGAGTTGGTGTAGTGAGTGTCAAAAATGAAATCTGTCAGGGATGTTTTGTAAACATCCCTCCCCAGATGTATATTGAGGTTCAGAGAAACAATGACCTCATTAGATGTCCAAATTGTAATCGAATTCTTTATTGGGATGGAGATTCAAAGACGAAATGAGCCTTAGAAAGGCACGCAATAACTCTCATCTGAGGATTTACATTGACGGAGCATCCAAGGGAAATCCCGGAGAGGCAGGAGCAGGGGTTCTAATTACTGACTGCCAGGGGAAGAGATTGGCTGAAATTGCTCGTTATCTCGGCCATCAGACGAATAACCAGGCGGAATACTGGGCACTCCTTTTGGGTTTAAGGGAGGCAAAAAGATTAGGGGGCAAATCGGTAGAGATTTTTACGGATTCCGAATTGCTGGATAGACAGGTTAAAGGTCTTTACAAGGTAAAGGCCCTTAATTTAAAAGGGCTCCACAGGGCTGTGGTTAGAGACCTGGAAGGATTTAAATCCTTTAAGATTGAGTCTATCCCAAGAAAGCAGAACCAGGAGGCTGATCGCTTAGCCAACGGGGCCATTCGAAGAAGGTTCAGAAAGGAGAGAGGGGGTTAAGAGAAGGGGAACAGATGGTCGCTCCTCGTAAATCCACTTTAGGGTTTATGAGGGGAGGAAAGTCCGAGCTCCACAGGGCAGGGTGGTCCGTAACGCGGACTGTCCCGAAATCTGAATGTATAGATTTCGGGATAAGGAAAGTGCCACAGAAAAGATACCGTCCCGCCAAAGGCGGGATAAGGGTGAAAAGGCGAGGTAAGAGCTCACCATTATCCTGAGCGATCAGGATAGATCGGTAAACCCCACCCGGAGCAAGACCAAATAGGTCCCGCTTCCCTTGCCTTAAGCAGGGGATGAGAAAGGCCCATTCAAATCTCTTCCCGATTGGGTAAAATCGGGAAGGGAGGCGGGACGGGTAAGGTCGCTTGAGACCCTGAGCAATCAGGGCCCAAGATAAATGACCATCATTCCCAAGATCGATTTTGGGAAACAGAACTCGGCTTATGGTCCCCTTCAATAATCCCCTCTTTTTTAGTCTAAGAGAACAGGGAGATGGAAAAGGAACTTACCCCAGACCAGAGGAGAAGACGAAATGAACTTATCCTGGTTGGCATCATCTCCATCCTGATCCTTATCCTTACCACCTTGGAGATGAAGCTTCCTCAGGTGAGTTCAAAGATCCCTGTGGCGGACAACATAATCATCTTCACACTGATCAATATCAACATTATATTGATCTTGCTTCTGATATTTTTAGTCATTCGCAATCTGGTCAAACTGCTCTTTGAGAGAAAGCGGAAAGTCTTAGGTTCAAAATTGAGGACAAAGTTGGTGGTTGCCTTTGTCAGCCTCTCCCTTATACCAACCATCATTCTCTTTTTTGTTGCTGTGGGCTTTATTACAAATAGTGTGGAACATTGGTTTAGTGCTCAGGTTGAAAGGTCTCTCCAGGGGTCGTTGGAAGTGGCTCAAACCTACTATCGGGATTTTGCCAACCGTATGGTCTCTTCGGCTCAGCAGGTGAGCCGAGAGATTTCCCGCCAGGGTAACTTCAGGGGTGAAAAGGGGAGGTCTCTTTTGAAGGAAACCCTCGAGACAAAGAGGAAAGAGTATCATCTGAGTCTCATTGGGATCATTTTTAAAGACGAAGCAAAGTTGGTTAGCGCGAGAGATCCTAAACTTCAAGACCTTATCTTTGACCCCCCTAAGGATATTCTCGAAGCAGGATTTTCAGGGAAGGAACTCTCCAGAAACCTCTCAGCGGGGGAAGGGGAGATGATCACAGGGGTGGCCCCTGTTTTTAACCCTTCCAATGAGGCAGAGGTGATTGGAGTCGTAACCGCAACCTACTTTATTCCCAAAAGCCTTTCGGCCAAGATGCGAGAGATCTCCCAGGGATTTTTAGAGTATAAACAACTTAAGATCTTAAAGAAACCCATTAAATTCAGTTATATGTTGGCCTTGCTGATGGTGACACTGCTGATCATCTTCTCGGCGATCTGGTTTGGGTTTCGCCTCTCTAAGGAGATTACTACTCCTATTAAAGATTTGGCAGAGGCCACGCATAGGATTGCTTCAGGGGATCTGAATTTTAGAATCCAGATGAAAGCCTCCGATGAGATCGGCATGTTCATCCAATCTTTCAATCAGATGACTGAGGATCTCCAGGTGAGTCGATTTGAACTGGAACGGAGAAGGAAATATATGGAGATCGTTCTTAAAAATGTTGCGGCTGGGGTCATCTCGATTGATGGAAAAGGAATGGTGACCACGATCAACACCTCCGCAGAGCGGATGCTTGAGGTCAAAGGGGATGGGGTCCTGGAGAAGGATTTTTCGGAGGTATTACCCAAGGAGTTTGTGGAAGAGATCAAAGGGTTGTTAAATGAACTTAAATCTTCCCGAAAAGACTCCCTGGAAAAACAGATTACCCTTCACCTTCAGGATAAATCTCTCTCCCTGATGGTGAACCTGACAGCATTAAAGGATGAGGAGGGTAAGCCTCTTGGGTTCCTGGCTGTTTTTGATGATCTCACCCAGCTGATTAAAGCCCAGCGGATGGCAGCCTGGAGAGAAGTGGCGCGGCGAATCGCCCATGAGATCAAAAACCCCTTGACCCCAATCCAGCTTTCTGCTCAAAGGTTGAGGAAGAGGTATATGGAAAAACTTCAACACGATGGAACAATCTTTGACGAGTGCACCCGGACGATTGTCAAACAGGTGGAGGAACTGAAGGAGATGGTAAATGAGTTCTCAAACTTCGCTCGAATGCCTGCCTCCAATCCTACCCCCAACCATCTTAATGAGATCATTGAGGAGAGCCTGCTCCTCTTTAAAGAAGCCCACAAGGATGTCCGATTTGAATTCATTCCTTGTGAACTCCCTGTCTTCAACCTCGATCGTGATCAGATGAAAAGGGTGATGATTAATCTGATCAAGAACAGTCTTGCTGCCATTGACCAAGGGGGGGAGATAAAAATCCAGACAAGTTATGATCCAACACTCCAGATTGTCCGGTTAGAGGTAAGCGACAATGGTATCGGAATCCCAGATGAGGACAAGGGGAGGCTGTTTGAACCCTATTTTTCAACTAAAAAAAGTGGGACGGGGTTGGGACTGACCATTGTAAATGCCATCATCACCGACCACAATGGATATATCAGGGTTAGGGATAACAAACCCAAAGGGACCACCTTTCTAATTGAACTTCCTGTCAGAGTTTAAAATATGAAGGGCAAAGAGATGAGGTGATGGAGGGACAAGGGATTCAGTTCCTCATCCAAGTTTATTGATTTCACCAAGCCTTTTAGGTAAAATTATTATAGTTACTTTATGCGTAATGATTTTTAATAAGATATGGCTGAAAAGTTGATCTGTCAGAACAAGAAGGCATGGCATAACTATTTTATTGAAGATACCTATGAGGCTGGGCTTTGCCTTTTAGGCACAGAGGTGAAGTCGCTTCGAGAGGGAAGGGCCAGTCTTGGGGATAGTTATGCGAAGATTAAAAACGGAGAGGTCTTTCTGGTAGATGCGCATATCAGTCCCTATCCATATGGGAATAGATTTAATCATGACCCATTGAGGATGAGAAAACTTCTCCTTCATAAAAGGGAGATCAAACGCCTTATCGGCAAGGTTCAGGAAAAAGGATTTACACTTATTCCACTTCGTCTTTATTTTTCGAATGGGAAGGCAAAGGTTGAACTGGGTTTGGCCAGGGGGAAAAAATTATTCGATAAACGAGAAGCCCTTAGGCAAAAGACAATTCAAAGAGAGATGGAAAGGGGGCGAAAAGGGTTCGACGGGGATCGTTGACGTCAGAGTCGCATACCGAGGTCCCATTGGCTCGTTAAACAAATGGGGTTTAAACATAATCGCAGCCAACTACGATTATGCCCTGGCTGCATAATCGCAGCCAGCGTCCCTTCTGCCTTCTCCTGTAGGGCAGAAATGGGATGTCAGAAATACAGGATAGTCCTTCTCCGATGCTTATAGGAGAGGGGCGAAACTCCATAAGCTAACTCTTCTGAAATCCTGCCTGTGGGAGCTCAGGGGAGTGAATTTAAAACACAGGCTAAGTATGTAGGGGCTCTGTCGGAAGGTTTCCGGACGCGGGTTCGATTCCCGCCGCCTCCACCAGACTTCGCTTCGAAATTTTGGTCGAAGCGGAGAGTGTCGCGCCGCAGGGCTTTTAAAATATTCCTTTTTTGCATTTTGCCTTCCACACTTCCCTCCCTCCGAGGGGAGTCAAAAGAAATCTCGATTATAAGAATAGGCCGACCCGTATATCGTATCTCCTTCAGGCATATAGGCCTCTGAAAAAATTTTTTCTTCAAAAGTCGAAAATTTCTGAGGTAAGAAGGTTGGGTCTCTTATAAATTTGATGGTAACACCTACCAATGTTAAATTAGGATAGTTCGCGAGGACTAAAGATTGTTGGTTGAAATTGAGTATAACGAACACATTTATTTGAATATTTAAGGTCGCCCCTTTATATTACCGTCCCCTATTTATATTCATTTGGGGATCTCCTTCAACTTAAACATTAAAATCCTATCAAGATTGTCAAACTCCACAATCCAGAGGAGGCCCACTTGCTTTATAATTTCTTCATTTATTTTGGAAGAATCCCAGTTAGATATATTCTCTTAGCGTTCTCGATCCATTGATGCGCAAAAGATTTCCCGTAGCCCAGGGGTAAATTCATGCGCCTTACTCAAGGGTGTCCCTGCATCGTGTACCTTCATTAGTACGGAAACGCGGATAGTTAGCAGCCCAAAATCGCGTCGCTGAGCCGATTGGAAGATTTTTGATGCAAGTTCAGGGCTCTGGGGTCAGGCATAAGTAATTAAGTATTAGGAGATTGGAATCGGTGGTGTCATCCATAGAGATTGTGGTGGTACTTCTGTACTTTAAGAAGAGTAAAAAGGAATGCATGTCTCGAGCAGTTCAGCGAGAAAAGGGGGAAGGCGATTCGGGGTTACCGGAAGTTTATGGATGAGGGATGTGTCGAGATTGAGGGCAAAGATATCTTTATTTAAGTCATGAATTAGGAATACCGATGGCAGAAATAGCCAGACACGTGGGGGTGTGTGGATCCGCTGTCGTTAAGGCAATTCAAAAGATGGAATCAGCGGATCAAGATTCATAGATTTCATCAACGTCCCCCATAATAGTTGGGGTAAATGTCAACCTGTAACCAAAACCACTCAGAACAATCCGACAGTATTTGCTCTCCCTTCTTTCAGTTCGAAGGTAACGGAATGCTTACCATCATGTGCTATTATTCTACTCGTCCACCAATCTGTATCAAAGACCTTATCTGCTGTAACCTTATGCGTACCCACAGGAAGATCCACATACCAATAAGTGTCTCCCATTATTCTATATAGCCGCTTATCAACAGTTATATAGACGAACAACCTGCCCGAGCCAGGGGGGAATTGAGGGCATAGAATTTTTCAGTTCTGAATATGTTCCTGGGGAATCTTTTGCCCAGTGCCTGATCAAAGGGTTCAAACATCCCGTTAATGACGAGACGCTGCATAAAAGCAATAATCCAAAAAAACACTTGATAATCAACATGCTGACGGTTTTGATGTGCGAGCTGAATCTTTGAGTTTCCTTGTTCATACCTCTCGACTTTGTTTGATCTTTCATTGCACCCTACTGCCATGGTCTTTATCTGCGGCTAATGTTCAAGGCTAAAAGAAGTGCGATAGAATTTGGGCGTCGATCTTTTAAGCCTGAATTACCGATGCCATGCACCAATTTGTCTTTTAATTAATTAAAGGAAGTTTCTTGATGTAGTTTAACGCCTCTTGTCTAGGGTCATTGTAAATTAACTTCGGTGGTATACCCATAGCTAAATTTAATGCAATGTTCGATACTTCTATTTTAGAGGTTGGTTTTGGGCACTGAAAGGTTTTCTTAGCAACTATCATCCCCTTTGACTTATCAATCATAGTCATTTCCCAATTTTGTGTATATATTGCAAAAATTGTCCCATCTCGCTCTCGCTTATAATTACCAATGAAATTTTCATCTGTTTTAATTAAAATGATAGTGCCTATTTCTATTGGGTTTCTTGCTACCCATTCCGGATTAAAGTAATGACGAAAAGGATGAAGCTTAGGATGACTTAAATTAGTTATGTCAACAGTTAAAATTTTCAATTTTAAGTAAGGCGCTAAATTACTTGGAGGATTTTTAAAATTTGAGATATTTGCATATTCGTTAAGATGTTTCTCAACCTCCCAATTATGGGTTGGCCGTGGTTCTTTAGTAGGGGAATCTTCAAATACAGGCTCTACAGTCTGTTTAACCGGTTGGACAGGATCAGAAAAAAACTTAGGTGAAAATATTTCCCACATTACAATGACTATAAACACTAACAATACCGCACTAACGGCCCTTTTCCGCATTTCTTTTTTGCCTCCGATTTTATTTTCTTACAATCCTATTATAAACACAGGCTAAAGATGAAGACGATATTCTTTATAAAAATTAAGTAAATAATCACATCCAATTTTATAATACTTCATTTAGATCGCCAGAAATTTTTTGTAAATGATTCGATTAAAGTAACAATAAATGCAAATCCCATACAATATGGGACAATTCTAATTGATGATTTTATACTTATGCCTTTCAGGCCAGCGCCGAGAATTATTAAGACTGCTGACAGGCCAAAGCCAAATGACAAGGTTCGCCCAATTATTTTTGCAATAATAAAACCAATTATATTCCCTCTTTGTTTTGTTTTTATGAGATTAGGATGCGTTTTGATTACCTTTTCACTGGATGGTAACTTTTTTGTAATTTCAACTGGACTTTCTTTTATATTTTCTTGTTGCAAAGGGTTTTTACAGACATTACAAACACCTTCATCGTTAATTGTTCCAATACATGACCCATCTCTACATGGTATACGCTGTGGGAAATCAAGTACTTCCTCTATAACCTTTAAAGGTTCTTGAGGTTTCTTCACATCACTCTTGTACCCTTTGTATACATAATAAGAAATTATCCCAATTATTAAGGGGTTTATATCATAACATCGCAAACTAAAAAAATATCATAACATCGCAAAC
>JBBIRM010000012.1:0-27707 GCA_037441765.1 Deltaproteobacteria bacterium
CCTCTCTGAAAATCTCATCTCCATGGAGGGCAAGAAGCGCCTTGTTTGCAGTGACCACATGCTTCTTATTCCGAATCGACCTGAGGATGTAGGTCTTTGCAGGTTCAATGCCTCCTATCATCTCCATCACTATCTCTATTTCAGGGTCATTGACCACCTCTTCCGCCTCTCGGGTGAGCATTCCGGGTTTCAAATTAATCCCACGATCTGTCTCGAGATCAATATCTGCTATCCTTTTCAGAACGATTCTGGCTCCCATCCTTTTCTCGATCAGTTTGGAGTTCTTCTGGAGGATCTTAACAACTCCAGCCCCCACTGTCCCAAAACCAATCAGGCCAACCTTAATCTCTTTCATCTCTCCCTATCCTTTTTTCAGAACTTTTTGGATCCCTTTGACCGCCTGTTTGATCCTTGCCTCATTCTCTACCAAAGCAAACCTTACGAATCCCTCTCCATATTGCCCAAAACCAACCCCTGGAGAGACAGCGACCAGTCCTTCTTTCAGAAGCAATTTTGAAAATTCAACCGATCCCATTTTTTGGAAGGGTTTTGGAATCTCCGCCCAAACAAACATCGTCCCTTTCGGCTTTTCAACCTCCCAGCCGATTCTTCTCAACCCATTAACCAGTGCATCCCTCCTTCTTCGGTAGATCTCTACCGTCTCCTGAACGCAACTCTGATCCTCATTGAGGGCAATGATGGCTGCAATTTGAATGGGCTGGAAAATGCCATAATCGAAATAACTCTTCAGCCTTGCAAGGGCAGCCAGCATCTCTGCATTTCCCACGGCAAACCCGATCCTCCATCCAGGCATATTGTAACTCTTTGAAAGGGAGAAAAACTCCACCCCCACCTCTTTGCCTCCCCTTACCTGAAGGAGACTTGGAGCCCTATACCCATCAAAAACGATATCGGCATAGGCCAGGTCGTGGACAATCATCAGATGGTGATCTCTTGCAAAATCCACCAGATTCTCAAAAAAATCTATATCTACGACCTTTGTAGTGGGATTGTGAGGAAAACTGATGATCAACATCTTGGGATGAGGCCAACTCTGTTTGGTGGCTGTTAGAAGCCTTGTAAAAAAGTCACCCTCCCCAATTAATGGAATGGAGCGAAGGTCTCCTCCTGCGATTACCACACAGTAGGCATGAATGGGATAGGTTGGATCAGGGACAAGAACCACATCCCCGGGCCCAAGGGTTGCCAAAGCAAGATGGCCCAGTCCTTCCTTTGCTCCGATTGTCACCACACATTCCGACTCAGGGTCAATTTCAACATCATAACGTCTTTTGTACCACTCGGCCATTGCCAGACGAAGTTTATAAATCCCTTTTGAGGCAGAGTAGCGATGATTCCTTGGATTCTTTACCGCCTCTATCAATTTATTGACGATATGCTTGGGAGTGGGAAGATCAGGGTTTCCCATACCAAGGTCAATGACATCCTCCCCCCTTCGCCTTGCCTCTATCTTTAACTGGTTTACAATGCCAAAAATATAAGGGGGAAGCCTGCTCATCCTGTGGAAGTTAGAAGCCTCTGGGCGAAAATAATCCATCCTCTTTTTCTCCTTTTTCTGAGGTTTATAATGATTTAAATAGAACCGATCTCATATTATAATGTAGAGGGTTAACATATCCCTCAACTCTTTTCAATTCCTCTTACCCGATCGTGGCCAATTCCAGTCTCCCTTTCCACCTCCTTAAGACTTCCTCTTTAATTCCTGAATAAGAGGGGTTCTTTAAATCTGGATCTTCCTCAACGAGCCGAAAAGCCTCCCTTCTGGCCTCCATCAAGATGGCAGTGTCCCTTAGAAGATCACCCACTCTAAACTCTGGGAACCCAGATTGCTTGATCCCAAAAAATTCACCAGGCCCTCTTAAACGAAGGTCTTCCTCTGCAATCTTAAAACCGTCATTGGTTCGCTCCATGGCTTGAAGCCTAATTTTTGCTTCCTTTGAAGATCGATAATGGTGGAGAAGAATGCACTGGGAAGGGTATTGTCCCCGGCCAATCCTCCCTCTCAACTGATGGAGTTGAGACAGGCCAAATCGCTCTGCATGTTCTATTACCATCACTGATGCATTGGGGATGTCAATCCCCACTTCGATTACCGTGGTTGCCACAAGGATCTGAATCCTTCCCTCCTTAAACTCTAACATAATCTCCTCTTTCTCCTCGCTCTTCATCCGGCCGTGAAGAAGCCCTATTCGAAATTGAGGGAAGATATCATTCTTGAGATGCTCCGCCATTCTGGTAGCATCTCTAAGATCCATCTTTTCGGACTCCTCCACCAAGGGATAGACGATGAAGGCCTGACGCCCTTTTCTCACCTCTTCCTCAATGATCCGATAAACTCTTGCCCTTCCTGATTCCGAAAAGACCCTTGTCACCACAGGTCTTCTCCCAGGAGGCATCTCATCGATCAATGAGATATCAAGATCCCCATAAACGGTCATGGCAAGGGTTCTCGGGATGGGTGTGGCAGTCATGACTAAGACATCTGGATTCTCCCCCTTCTTCTTCAAAAGTCCCCTTTGAATCACTCCAAACTTATGTTGTTCATCAATGATGGCGAGGCCTAATTGTCTGAACTCAACAGCCTCCTGAATGACCGCATGGGTGCCAATTATCAGATGAACCTTCCCTTCTTTAATTCTTTGATATAGGTCTTCCCTCTCCAGTCCTTTAATATTGCTGGTCAGAAGAGCCACTTGAACGCCTAATGGTTCCACCCAACGGTGGATGTTCAGGTAATGCTGTTCTGCCAATACCTCTGTAGGTGCCATGATGGCTGCCTGATAACCATTTTCAATCACCTCTAAACAGGCGAGGAGGGCTACGATGGTTTTACCGCTCCCTACATCCCCTTGAATCAGGCGGTTCATGGGATGGGGTCTCCTCATATCCTCTTTGATCTCTGACAAGACCCTTGCCTGGGCACGGGTCAATCGGAACGAGAGGCCCTCCAGTAATCTTTTAGCCAGTTCCCCATCCGTCTTAAATGAAATCCCTGGCTCCAGGACCACTCCCCTCTTCTTCAAGGCCAGTCCCAATTCAAGAAAGAAGAATTCGTCAAATATAATCCTTCGGTGTCCATCGGACCTATAAAAATTAAGGGCTTCCATGGACTCGCCATCTGGTGGAAAATGAACCCTCTGAAAGGCTTCGCGGAAATCGATGAGATTCTGTCGCCTCATAATCTCATAGGGAATTGGGCTTGAAAGTTCATTCCCATATCCCTCTAAGATATTCCTCATCAATCTTCTCATCGTTCGTTGGTGGAGCCCTTCTGTCTCAGAATATATGGGAACGATTCGCTTAAAGTTCAGGTAATCCTCTTCGATCTCCCCTTCTATTATCTCTACATCAGGATGATGGATCTCCCTCTGGTTGTTAAACCATCTTACCTCTCCTGAGAAGATTAACCTTCGCCCTTTTATATACCGTTCTTTTAGATATTTTCCGTTTCCATGAAACCATTTTAATGTGATGGAACCTGTTCCATCACCCACTATTGCCTCAAATACCCTCTTTCTCTTGTTCTGATAAAAAACAAAACCTGAAACCATGACCTCACCAAATCCTGTGGCAAGGTTTCCGGGTTTTAATTCTGAAATGGGTCTCAGATTCCTCCTGTCCTCATAACGACGGGGAAGAAAATAGAGGGCATCCTCTACAGTTCGGATCCCTTTCTTCTCAAAGAGCCTCGCCAGTTTAGGACCTACTCCCTTTACATATCTGATAGGAGTTAGAAGACGATTCTTAAATTTATGGGCATAATGCCTTTCCATCGCATATCTCTGTATTAAATTTCATTCTAACAATTTTTTATGTAGGGCAAGCCTTCAGGCCTGCATATCATTTTAGGGCAAGGCTAAGGCCTTGCCCTATAAAAATCGGTTATTGTTGAAAAAATTTCAAATATTTTTGTTTAGGATTTAATACCTCTTTCCAAGTCG
This sequence comes from Deltaproteobacteria bacterium, assembly GCA_037441765.1. GTDB lineage: Bacteria > Desulfobacterota > BSN033 > BSN033 > UBA1163 > JBBIRM01. The sequence goes on from JBBIRM010000012.1 coordinate 3,963, forward strand.
AAGACCACCTTAATATACCTCTTTTTACACCATGGACATCTGATTTCATTCTCTCCTGATTTCAAATTAACCTTCTCATAAGAGACAACCTGATCACAATAGGGACAGCGATGGGGGAACCTTTGAATGACTTGCTCTCTTTTCTTCCCTCTCATAAGCCTCTTTGCCAAGAGAAATTTAATAAAACTATACTAAAAGTCCTTTGAAGAATCAAGGATCAGCCTATGTAATGCTTCACTGAAGAGGGGAATTATATGAATCGGGTAGGGGTATCTCCGAAAATCTTATAAAGCGGGTCAGTCAATAGAATGCCTTAAGAAAGAATTTTCACATAGTAGATAATAGGCTTTTTAATAGTCTAGGGATTTGGTAGTCAGGGATCTCTTATGGGTTTCCGCTATAAGATTTTCTCCGACATCCCTACCCGATTTCCCTGATGAGTGGGGGTGCCAATCTATCCTCTTTATGGAAGTAGATGTAGGGATGGGATATGAATGGATTAGTGTGTGAGATTCTTAGGTAGGTTTCTAATTTTTTTCTTTATCTGGAACGAGCCATTTAAGGCTATTTAAGAGGTAGTCCTCTGCTCTTCCTCAATCAACTTATCCCGATAACTAACTACATAGGAGCAGAGAGGTCCCTGACACAATGCAATCTTACTCCGGGTTTTTCGGTCAGGTTTAACCCTTTTTTGATCCCCTGAAGCCGATGCCTTGAACTGTTTATACCAAGTGCAGGTTGAGGCCCAATCATTTTTGACCATGATGGAAACAAACTCATCAATTAAATCGCATTTAACCGTAGTTACACAGGTCTGCCATTTTGCAGGTGGAATGTTCAAAGCCGCCTCATTCATCTCTTTCCTCCTATAAATGGATTAGCCCTTCCTGGTTGGGCAGGGATAATTTAATCCCTATCAATCGACTTTTCAAGATATTTGTTTAAATTCCTCCAGAACCAGGGGCACGATTTCATTCAAGAGATTGACCTCCCCTTCTCCGATCTCAACTCTTTGGAAAACCCAATCCTTAAAAGACTCCTCGATCACTTTTCTCTCTTTGTAGCCCTCATTCAGGCCATCTCTTTTTTCCCTAACGGGTTCATTCCTCCCATGAGAAGAATTTGTCAACCTCTCCTCCAAAAAGGCATTGAGAAGAACCCTCTCCCATAAAAGATCATCAGAGTATGAAAATGAATGAAGGGTAGAAAGCACTTTTCCGATCAGTTCAATCTTATCCAAGTCACATTTTAGGATTTGAATCTCTTTATAGGAGCGAAATTCCCTGTAGCCCCTTTCATCACCATCATCATAGAAAAGGGGCCTCTTTCTCATTAGACCTTGAATTCTTTCCTCCCAGGGGGACCCGAGAAAGGAAAGAGGGATTCCCTTTTCTGAAAACCATCCTTTGGTCCAAATCTTTTCGGCCTTCCACTTCAGTTGGAGACAGGAGCCGTATCCCACTTGAAAAATAAATTTTAATGGAACTCTTTCAATCCATTCTTTTGCCCTTTTTATATCTCCTTCGGAGAGTAATTCTAATCCAATACTGAGGAATCCCCCTACCTTCCTCAAACTTCCCTGAAGGGTCGAAAAGTCAATTGTTTCTGGTTGATCAGCGACCATCACCTGGTTGGCCATATATGTCAACTCCATCTTGATTCTGTCCAGGATTGACCCTTCCTCAACCTCTCTTAAACAGAGAGAGAAAAACAGATCCTGGTCTTTTAGAACCATTGGAAAGGAGGGAGGAGGGGTGTCTATTGGTTCGGGGAGGTAAATCTCCTTCTCTTCCAACATTCTTTTGAGCCTTTCTGGGTTGAGAGGTTGATAGAGGGATAGGGCTTCCTCCATCGGTGGAAATCCTCTGTCTTCGAGCCTTGCCTCCCTGAAATGGAGTGCCCTTTCTTCGAGTTCGGCCTTAATCTCCACATCGACCTGTTCAAGGATCCTCAAGTAGAGGTTAAAATCCAACTCTGCTAAATCCCTTAAGAGTTTCTCGATGGGCTCCTGAAGTAAAGGGTTTAGTACTTCAATGAAATGGACCCCATCGAGGGTGAAATTCGAAACATCTTCCCTTTGGTTATCAATCGCTTCTTCACCCTCCTTAATATAGATTCTAATTGTCTTTTTAAGAATAAGTAAAAGGGTATCCAGATCAATAGTTCGAAGCCATCGGCGGACGCTCTCCTGATCACAGGAGAGCAATAAAGGAAGCCAATGTTCCACCTTCTCAAGTTGAATTTCATAGCCTCTCCACAATTCAAGGTCAAGTAGATATTGACATTGGGTTGGGGACATCAGCGAAAGAAGGGGCAAGGCATCCTGTTCCCCAATTTCTTTAATTGTAAAGTAGGCCTCCTCTTCTTGAAGGCTCTGGAAAATCCTCCTGGGATCGTCTGAAGACAGAATAGCCTCCATCCTTTCCTTCCCTCGCAATTTAAGAAGGGGAGGCAGGTCTCTTTGAGTTAGAGCTTTATCCTCTATGGGCTCGATGCCCCTGTCTTCTATATCCACTGCTTCCATCCGCGCATTGCCAATATTTCAGGGAATCTTTTTAGCTCCTGGGACCGCTCAAGTTTGGAAATCAAGAGGACGTCCTCAGTATCGACGATCAACATATCCTTTAGCCCGAGGACTCCTATCAACCTTCCATTCTTTGAATAGATCAGGGAATTTTCTGTATCCAATAGAATGGCATTTCCCTGAACCAGATTTCCATGAGGATCCCTTTCCTTATCCTTAATCTGGAGAAGGGCACTCCAGCTTCCCACATCACTCCACCCATAATCTCCAGAAATGAGGTATATCTTTTCCGAGGTCTTCTCCATAATGCCGTAATCTATAGAAATGGGGGAAAGGGTTAAATAGACCTCTTCAACAACCGATTCATAATGAGTAGAACCAATCGCATTGGCAATTTTTGAAAGCCCCTCTCCCAATTGGGGCAGATGGAGGTTGATTTCGGAAAGAATAGTTTTGGGTTTAAAGATAAAGATTCCCATGTTCCAGAAGAAATTTTGACTGATAAGATAGGATTTCGCTCTCTCAAGATCGGGCTTTTCAAAGAACCTTTTTACTTCATAAACCGAAATCCCTGCGGAGGAAACCCAAACCTTTTCTCCCCTCTCAATATATCCGTAACCCGTTTCAGGATAAGTGGGGATCGCTCCAAGGGTGACAATTCCCCCTTTTTCAGCAAAGGAAATCCCTGTGCGAAGCGCCTCAGTAAAGACCTCTTCTCGCCTAATATAATGATCAGATGGAAGAACAACAATAGGCTGGTCACCGAACTCTCTTTCTACCCATAGGGAAGCCAGACCGATACAGGGGGCTGTATTCTTTCCCTCTGGTTCCTCAATAATACGGACAGAATGGCGAGCAAAGATCTGATTTACGAGTTTACGATGTTTTCGGTTGATGACCAGAAATATCTTCTCATCGCTTGCTATCTTGACCGCCCTTTTATAGGTCTCGTATATTAGTGGATCATGGCCATAAATGGGCAAAAACTGTTTAGGAAGGGCCTCTCTACTTGCAGGCCAGAAACGGGTACCCGAACCTCCTCCCATAATAGCAACAACCATCCCTCATCACCTCCCTTGCTCTTTAAACCTTCGATAGAGCCTTTTAAGATGAAGCCTTGGATCATTGAAATATTCCTCTTTAGAGATATCAATCCATTCGAAGGAAGGATCCTTTATCTTTCTCTCTTCTTTAAATTCTTTCAATAGCGGAATAAACGGCTTTGGTGATCGGTCTTCTCGAAAAAAACCGAAGTATCTCTCATGCTTATTTTCACAAAATGGGAGATTTTCCCAAAGAGAACCCTTATAATCCCCATAACACCAGAAGAGAATACCGAGGAAAGGATAAGGATGAAGTCTTTTTAAAAGTCGTTCATAATATTCGTAGGCCTCCTCCTCTGAAATCACATTTTCATCGCTTTGGATTTTAGATGATGGAATTCCAACCTCTTCAATCAAGACCCCTTTCGAACCAAGCCATTGGGTAAGAAGACCTAAAAAAGGTATCACATCTTCGTCCTTCTTATGATCTGCCCAGGAGGCATAGATAGAGTAGGCATGGATTGATAAAAAATTGCAGAACCTTCCTACCTCTTCTGGCCCCATCTTGCGGTCTTCTTCTAAATCCTCTTGATGGAGACCCAATGTCACTGGAACCGATTCATCAACATATCTAAGTTCTGAAACCATCTCCTCGAGCCATATCAGGAACTCTTCCTTAGAATCAGGTAACATAAGATTGGATGGTTCATTACCAAGGTCCCAGGCCCAGAGGGCGGGATGGCCCTTAAGTGCATTCGAGATCTCCCTTATAAAAAATTTTTGTGCCTCCCTTAGCTCCCTATTCTTATAAAAATTTTGAATTCTATTCTTCCTCCTCCTCCCCTCTGAAAATATTGGAAACCGACCATCCCCTTCTCCAAAATCGAGCATCCATGGGGGCAGGAAATTCACCCCGCTCATATGTCCAGTAAAGAGTGTAGGAAGGATTTTAAGCCTATTTTTATTAGCCTTCTCCAATACCAAAACAAGATGGTCAATAGTCTTGTTAGAGACTTTACGGGGAATGGGTTGAAAATCTTCCCAGAGGAGAAATATCCTTACGATCCTGAAACCAGCCTCTTTTATCTTCGAAAAATCCTCATCAACCACCTCTACATCAAATCTTTGCCACCACTCTGTGGCCGAATCAATTGGCCAATAGTTCAATCCGATCACAAAATCATCCCTCACAGATTTTTACCCTTAAGTTGGTATTACCCTACCATAATCATCCTCAATGCGGATGACATCATCTTCTGAAAAATCTTCTCCCCTCTGCACTTCAATAAAATAAAGAGTTCTCTCTCCTATATTCTCAATCCTGTGTGCAGTTCCAACCGGAATATCAATAGAGTCCCCAGTTTTTAAAAAGAATTCTTTCCCATCAAGGGTCACTTTTGCCTCTCCTTCAATAATCACCCAGTGCTCGCTACGAAGACGATGGGTTTGATAACTCAAACGATGTCCTGGATTAACCCAGATCCGCTTGACCTTATGGGTGGTTTGTTCTTCAAGAACTAAAAAACCTCCCCATGGCCTTATCTCTTCCAAAGAATCCCCCTTTTCTTTCACGAGATATCCTCCTTCGAGTTTTCTAATAATTTTAGGTCTGTTGAGAATATTGGATAGAATCATTGGAAATCTTAATTTCCAATGATCTTCCGAAATTTGAGGTTTTATATAAAATGTAATTAAAAAGCTCTACAAACTTACCCGCAATAACAGATGATGAATTTTTCTTTACAAAATCTTCTGCTATCTTCAGAGTAGAGCGAACCCTATCGCTTCCCTCAAACACTTCCTTTAAAGCCATACCCAGTTCGCTATATTTTAAAACTTCTCTATCAAAAACCTCAAAGAAGTTGGTATCGTAGGCAAGAATTGGGCAGCCCGAGCCCAGGCACAAAAAGGCTGTGGAGGGAACCACAATGGCCTCTGCTGAATCCTTGTGGACAAGCAGGGCATCCGAGGCATGGAGGTAGGTGTATAGTGTTTCGATTGGTATATCCCCTTTTCTCAAATCAATGAATGGATATATAGCCTTTACTGCCTCAAAGAGTTCATACCAATCAGGGATGTGGGTCATTGTAAGAAGAACAAGGGGGTAATTTTCATTTACCCTTTTAATCGTAGGAAGAAGATGAAGGTGACGATAAACCCCTATGCCATAATTAAAGATGATTTTCTTATTTAAGGGAAGATTAAGTTTCTTCCTTGCCTCAATTTTATCTCCATGCTGAATGGGATGGCATGGATAGGGGATGATAAAGATTTTTTCCACAGGGTAAATTTTCTCCAAAAACCTCTTATACCTCTCGTCAAAGCAAACAATGGCGTCCCATTCAAACTTGTAAAAAATAGGGTCCTTTGGAGGCTTCCCCTCATGGACGACAAAAACAGTTTTACACCTCTTTCTTATTGTGGGATAGACCTTCAAGAGGTCCTCCATTGGAAGGATTTCGAGGTTCTGGACGACAAACACATCAGCATCTAAACTGGCGAAGGGCTCTGGATCGAAAAAGTAACCTTCAGTTCTTTCTGGTTTAGGAAGGCGATAACATCTTCTTACGTAAGGCTCATCTGAGTCGCTTTGGTAACCTTCCCATTCCACTGGGGCAAGGACACTTAGTTCATGCCCCATCTCCACCCATGCCCTTCCAACCAGTTCTGCATGAATTGATACCCCGCAGGGAATGTTCCATCGACTCATCATAGCGATCTTCATACTTCTCACCTCTCATGATTTTAGAACAGATCCAGCAACTCCTTCTTTTCTGCTGTAGCACCGCAGATCACTCTATCCGCAGCACCATAATAGACAAAATATTTGTCTTCAACCTCACAGATACCACACCCAAATACCACCTCTCTCACCTCACCCCGAAGTTCATAATCTTCTTCTGGTTGAAGTATAGGATCTGGATATCTTCCGATTACCTGAGAAGGGTCGTTTAAATCGAGAAGAGCTACCCCTAACCTGTAGACATTCTCTTTATCGATCCCATGGTATATCAATAGCCAGCCCTTCTCTGTCCTGACAGGTGGGCTTGCTGAACCAATCCCGATCCCATCCCACCTCCCTGGAATAGGCTCCATAACCTTTTTGAAATCCCCCCATCTTAGGAGGTCCTCTGAATAGGCAATCCAGATGCTTCTTGGTGGATCCATAGGTCTATGAAGCATGACATATTTACCATTGATCTTCTCCGGGAAAAGGACTGCATCCTTGTTTTCCATATCAGGAAGGACAACTCCATACCTTTCCCATTGAATAAAATTTTGGGTAGAAGCAAGGGAGACCCTCACTCCTTTATTGGAATATGCGGTGTAGGTCATATAGAATCTGCCTTCAATACAGACAATCCTCGGATCTTCGCAACCCTTGCTCTCGGCAACTCCTCTTGGAGTAAAGACAGGCTTATCAAACCTAAAGAACTCATAACCATCAGCACTTACTGCATAGCCAATCCTCGAAATGTCGTCATCCCCAACTGCTCGATAAAGGAGATGGAAGAGACCATTCTCAAAAATGGCCCCTGGGTTGAAGACCAGTTTTGATTCCCAATCATTCTGTCTCCTCGGTTTTAGAACGGGGTTCTTAATGAAACGTCTCAACATCTTGTCATCCCTTCCTTACAAGTCGTAGGTAGCCAAACAGACGAATCGGTCGGCCGCTCCATAATATAAAAACCAGCGTCTTCCCTCTTTGACCAATCCTTCTGCCACACAGTGGTTCCCTTCCCCATATTCTGCTCCATAGTCTCTTTTTAACTTCAATAGGGGCTTATCGCTTCTCCACAATATCATGGTGGGGTCTTCCCTTGAAAATAAAACCCCTGCGGGTTTGTAAATGCAATCCACCCCCCATCCATTGTATATGAGAAAGATACCTTCTTCTAAGAGGATAGGGGTTGGGCCTGGTTCCACCCCTTGAGAGTCAAAATATCCGGGGCGTGTGGAGAGGACAGGTCTTTCGATGGGTTCGAACCAGTTCTTAAGATCATCGGAATAAGCAATGCCGATGGCAGTGGTCCAAGGTTTTTCTTCACCCATAAAATACATCACAAACTTTCCATTGATCTTCTCAGGAACAATGACACCTGCCTTCAACTGTCCACTATTCCACCCACCTGGTCGAGGATTGAGTACTGAACCCTGTTTGGTCCAGTGGATCAGGTCCTTAGAGGAGGCGATGCAGATATTTGAAACATTATACCTAAGACTATTCCCCACGTAGGTGAGATAGTAATTCTCTCCTATTTTTACAACCCTCGGATCCTCACATCCCCCTCGGTCAAAATCCTCTCCTGGTATGAGCACGGGCTCTTTATAACAGGTGAAGTGAAACCCATCTTCGCTTTCAGCCAAACCAATCCTGCCTGTAACCCCATCTGAGGCTTCAGCTCGATAGAGCATAAAAAACTTGCCATCTTCTTTCCATACAGAAGGGTTATAGACCTTCTCCGACTGGAACCCCTCTGTTGGTCTCAGGATTGGGTTTCTCCTGTAATCTTTAAAAGGTCCTATAGGAAAACCTCTCTCATTTACAGGTATCTGCATGTTGGTCTTCCAAGTTCTATAAAGAAATCAATAAATCGCTTCGCGATGATTTCGGGAGAATTGACTGAACAAAAACCATCTGCTTGATCAAGAACAAATTTCCTCTTTTCTCCATCCCTAATAAGTAAGTCCACTAACTGATCTCCGAGGTCTTGAATATCGTGGTAATGAAGAACCTCGTTCTCAAGAGGCTTAAAATAGTCAGACATCCCAGGGACAAGAATTGGACATCCTGCGCCGAGTGCCTGAAAGGCCGTTGATGAGACAACTCCCAGGAAGAGGCTTTGAAATTTGTGAAGAATGACCACGTCCGAGGCAAAAAGGTAGTCGTCAAATCTATCTTTGGAGAGGACCTTTTCTTCCCGAATAATCATCCATGGGGGAATCCTTCCCCTTTCCACCATTTGATAATTTGGAGGAACGACGAAGAGGAGGATGGCCTGTCCATATATTTCTCTGGGTAAGTCCCTGACAAAGGGCTCATATCCTCTATGGCAGAAGACATAAATAATCTTTTTATCCAGAGGAAGACTGAGTTTCTTCCGAGCCTCCACTTTATCTCCCCTTCGAATTGGAAAACAGGGAAAGGGAATCAGTTTTGCATTGGGATAAACCTCTTTGAGGAACTCCTGTCTCTCATCGAAGTAGATGACGCCATCCCAGACGAATTGATAAAACCATGCCTCTTCTGGAAGCTTGTTCTCATGGACCACATGGACAATTCTTGCTCGACTCCTTAGGAGGGGAAATATCTTTGCAAGGTTCTCCACTGGCAACATCCTGAGGTCCTGGACTACAAGAACATCAAAATTGGTGGTAAGGATGGGACGGGGGTCAAGGAAATTGGTCCTTTGGGTTCCAATACATCGGACCACATAATCCTCATCCCTTGAAGTGAAACCTTCCCCATGATAATCATAGCCTACATGGCTGAATATGGTGACTTCATGTCCCATCTCACGCCACGCCTTACCAATTGGTTCTGCATGGACTGCTACTCCAGAATCGGTGTTCCAGGCAGTCATCATTGCGATATGCATGGCTCAATCTCCTTTGAACTGCGAAGGCTTTCCTGTATCGTCTCTTCAAGTTTCGGCATAGGTGTGATTTTAGGTTTTTTCGAAGATACAAAATCAAGTGCCTCACGATATCCAAAACCAAGGCTGCAGAGGTATCCAATCACGATGGAGGCCGACCTCCCAACGCCATAATGGCAGGCTACAAGAATCTTATTAGAAGCAATCCGATCCCTAATCCAGCAGATAGCCTCCCACATTTTTTGAGGGGGGATGATGTTCCCATCTTTCAATGGGATTTTTTTATATTCAAGTGAACGAGGGTTTGCCTCAATCTCTTCAGCTACGTTGAGCACACACCCCACTCCATTTTCCAGACTCTCCAAATCCCCTAAATCTCCAATGGCTAACCTTTCCAGGATATGGGTCATCTTTTACCTCCTCATCCAGAATAGGAAACCTCGTCCCACTTTTAACGGCCTCTTCTAAAAGGATATGTTTTTGGGCTTGATTCTTAAAGGAATATTGATTTGCAAATCGATCGCTACTCACCTCTATCCTCCTACATAGGTTTGGGTCCTTTATTATCTCCACTATCTCATCAGAAATTTCTTCTATTGTTTGAGCAGAGGGAAGCCCTGACAGCGAAAGGGTCTCCCCAATCCCTTCAATGTTACGGCCAGCGATCGCAACCCCTGTTCCCTGTGCATGAGCCATTCTTCCGGATTGGGTGGCATTACTGCACCAGAATACAGCAACATCCAACGCCCTGAAGGCGAGCGGAAATAACTCCTCTGGGATATAGTCTTCGTAGAAAAGATTCTCCTTTCCATCGTGAATAGATCTTAAGGCCTCTAAGATGGGAAAACAAGCCTCTCTTTTTTTATCTTTTCTCTCCTGAATCTTTCCAACGAAAAGGGTGATCACCAAATGTTTTGGAAGTCTCTCTCTAATCCGCATGCCTATCTCATAAAGTTGAAGAGGGTCCTTGTCTTGAGTGATGAATCCATAATTTCCCAATAATAGAGTTTCTCCTTTGAGGAGGGACTTCCCAAACCCCCTCAGCCGGATTTTCTCAGGGGGAGCAATGGATGGTAACTGAGAAAGGTATTCGAAGAGTTTTTCTCTGGCATACTCTTTACTCACCCTCGGATAATGGTGAATACCATGCCTCAGAACCAGAACCTTCTCTTCATATTGGGGGAAGGCCTTAATAACTGCTTGCCGTGCACCTATACTAAAGACTGTAATAAAGTCCAATAAAGGCAAGGCCTCCTTCAGGAGTTCCACCTCTTTCTCCTGCATCCCCCAGGGGGTTTCTTTAGATTGAAAATGGATAGTATGGAAACTTGCTCCCACCTTCTTTCCCCTTTGCTTCCCATATTCAATTAATTTTAAGAAGTGTGTATTTGTTCTCCCCCACATCCCAAAAGAGTGTTGAAACCATAAAACATCTCCCAGGATCGTCTTCGGGAGAGAAGGATTTTCAAGAGATATGTGATACCTCACTGAATTACCTTCCTTGACCTCCCTCTCTCCATAACACTGAGAGAATTCATCCAATTGAAAAGCAATCACCTCCCACTTCTCCTTAGGCATTGTTCTGGTTAAGTAATGGGTGTATGTTCCAATTCCGCACATCGCGGGAGGAAAAGTGGATACAAAAGAGATCATCTCCTTCACCTCCTTGACTACGAGGCAATCATCCCCTGTAGGAGGGCCGATTCCTCCCTTTTCGGCAGGATGATAGAACACCTCCTCTCTTCTCTAAGGGATTGAAAGAGATCTATGTATTGCCTGGCGATGACCTCCGCTGAGTTTCTCTTTACAAAACCCTGCATGGCATTTTGGTAAACCTGATATCTCTCCCCTTTATCTAAGAGCTCGACGAGCATTTCTTTAAACTCCTCGAGATTAGAATAGGTCACTACCACTTCCTTTAAGGTCTCAAAGAAAGGAGAGTCTGATGCAAGAATTGGACAGCCCGATCCGAGACATTGAAATGCTGCGCTGGAGACTACCGCCCCTTCACAAGGATTTCGATGAAGGATCAGGACATCTGATGCATGGAGATAATCATAGAGCACTTCAATGGTGGGAGATTCCTTCCGAACCTCCATCTCAACTCCATCCACCATTTGAAGTTCATCTAAATCCTTTTGCGAGACAATTAAGACAAGGGGCGAAATCCTCGAATTCAACTCCCTGATGACAGGAAACAATGGAAGGTGTTCTTTGATTCTCTGACCAAATATCAATATGATCTTCTTTTTAAGAGGAAGCCCTAACCTCTTCCTCGCTTCCATCTGATCTCCTTTTCTTACTGGATGGCAGGGAAAGGGAATGATTTGAATCTTATCGGCTGGGTGAACCTTTTGTAGAAATGCCTCATATCTTTGATCAAAACATACAATCCTATCCCAATCAAATTGGTAATAGGATGGGTTGGAAGATGGTTGATTATCATGGACGATAGATACGGTTGGAACTTTTTTCTTAATATGATAAAAGATTTTGGCCAATTCATCCATTGGCAACATCCCAAGATCCTGAACAACAAAAATCTCATAATCCGCTGAAAGAATAGGTCTTGGATCAAGGTAGGCACGAGGATGATTGGATGTGGTAAAGCACCTAACAACAAACTCTTCATCTTTTCCAACCATCGTCGTCCCATGAAAATCATGTTTGAAAAAAGTGAAGATTTGAAGGGAATGACCCATGTTAATCCATTCGCGACCAACCAACTCAGCATGAACAGAAACCCCTGAATCCGTATTCCATGCTGACATCATGGCTATCTTCATTTCATCCCTCCTTAACTTTCTCTTCTCAAACCAAAGCAGACTTGGTAACAGTCAAGTAGGGTTCATCCATCGCCTCTGTGAATTTGGGCTGAGGTTCTGCAAACCTTCTCAATAACTCCCTTGCCTCATTATCGTCGTATTGTTTTACAGGGGATTTGAAGAGATATGCACTGGCCTCAACAATTGGTCCTGAGAGTCCTCGGTCCAATGAAACCTTAGCTGCCCTAACCGCATCCATCATCACGCCTGCCGAGTTTGGTGAATCTTCCACAGAGAGCCTCACTTCAATATTCATCGGTACCCCTCCGAATTGTTCGGCCTCAATCCTGAGAAAGCAGACTTTGTTATCCTTCAACCACGGGATGTAATCGCTTGGACCTATAGATAGGTTTTGGGGATCAAACTCCCCTCCATTCATCTGACTGAGAACAGATTGTGTTTTACTTATCTTTTTGCTTATCAATCGGCTACGGTCAAGCATATTGAGGAAATCGGTATTCCCTCCAACATTCAACTGATAAGAGCGTTTAATACGCTGTCCTCTGTCTTCAATAAGTTTGGTCAATACCCGATGGACGATGGTTGCCCCGACCTGGGATTTGATATCATCGCCGAGGATCGGAAGCCCTGCCCTTTTGAACCGGTCTCCATAAATCTTTGAAACGAATACGGGGATCGCATTCACAAATGCACACCCTGCCTCCAGACAACATTCTGCATAAAAGAGTGTGTTTTCTTCACTTCCAACAGGTAGGTAGTTGACCACCACATCAACCCGTTTTTCTAAAAGACTTCTAACGATCGCACGTTTAGCCCGCTCACGACTTCCGTATATATTCTGCTTGGGTTTAAACCGAGCAGATTCTGGGTATTGGTCATTATGAAGGGGAATGCTGTCAATCACGTATCCCATCTCAACAGGACAGTTTAAAAATGGAATCTCTTTTTGGAAAATGGTGGTGCAGTTTGGCGGTGCAAAAATGGCTTCGGATAAGTCCCATCCAACCTTCCTTTCATCCACGTCAAAGGCTGCGACGAATTCAATATCATTTGCTCTATAGCCAGCAAAATTTTTGGTGATCAAGCCTGGAATATCTGCCTCTGGGTCATTATAGTAGAAACGGCCTTGCACCAGGGAACTTGCACAATTTCCCACGCCAATTAGAGCGGTCCTTATTTTGTTCATCACATATCACCTCCTTATTGATTTAAATATATATTTAAGACCCATGGGCACCGATGAGAGATATTTTAGTTGGATAGAGATCTATTCAATATTTAGAAATTTCTTTTAATCATTGTGACCCTATGGAAAAAGGCTCCTCAATTGAAATAGTCTTTTTTTTACCATCGTACCCTCAGGTCATTGGCAAATGATTTAACTCCTATTAAGTCCTTCGATTTTCCTTTTTCATTTTTGAATTTTGTCTATTCTCCAAAACAATTGGGTCAATAATATCTCCGCAATAAAGACACCTCCACCCGGAGAAGTTTCCTTCTTTGCTGTAAAAAATTTCATAGTTCATTAATCCATTACAGCGATGACATCTCATTGGTTTTTAGTTTATGGAAATTACTTCGGTTTCTCGAGATTAATTAGGGAGTTTAATTTTTGGAAAAAATTAAAGGTTAAAATGAGATGGCTAAAAATTAATCACTAGTCTTTTGTTTGTCAAGGTTTAAATAATGAGACTTCTGAAGAAGTATAAAAAAGTATTTTTAGAGACCTCAATGCCCCCTTTTTAAAATAATATAATTTTAAAAATATTATAATTTCAAATAATTACAAAAGGTTCAAATTTTTACAATTAATAACCTCCTTTCCTCCCTTCAATTAAAGAGGGTAAGTAGAAATTGAGGTTTATTTTCTAAAAAAAAGGGCACCCAATGGGTGCCCTTTAATCAGAGAATTCTAAGAAAGTTGGATTATTCGACCTTAATCTTAATCTCTTTCTTCTTGGCCTCCTCAGTCTTCGGGAGTGTAACCTTCAACACCCCGTTCTTATAAGTGGCATTAATCTTGTCACTTTGAACTTGACCGGGGAGTTGAATCGATCGAAGGAAGGAGCCATAACTTCTTTCAATGAGGTGATAATTTTCCTCCTTCTCCTCCTTCTCTTGCTTCTTTTCTCCCTTAATCGTGAGAACGTCGTTGGCCAGGGAGATGTCAATGTCCTTTGGGTCGATTCCTGGAAGCTCTGCCTTCACAACATATTCGTTTTTGGTCTCTGAAACATCAAGGGATGGGAGCCATTCAGATACCTCCTCAACCCTTGCAGGCCTCCTTTCAAAAAAGGAATCCCATAGTCTATCCATCTCCCTCCTCATCCTTTCAAACTCTCGAAATGGTCTCCAGGGGACAATTTCCCGTGCCATAACTGATCCCTCCTTTCTGATTCAGGATTTAATCTCGACCAAAAAATAATCACTTTTTTATGTTTGTCAAGGTTCTAAAATAAGAGATTTCTGAAAAAATATTTAAAAACTGATTTTAAGAAACCCTAATTTAAATCTTAAAATACTCCTTGACCCACTCTTCAAGGGTTAAATAACGTTTTGTTTTTATATCATATTGTTTCTTATCCCAAATCCCTTTCTGCCGTGCCTCCTCCATTATTTCCTTAATTAATTTTTCTATATCCTCCTTGTTGAAATGATATTCCTCAAGAAGGGCATGCGCACCTTGAGGATTTCGGTTCTCCAAAATAAACTCTTTTAGGGCTTTCTGTTGTAGCGTTTTCATCTCCTGAGGAGCCATTCCTTTTGATTGGGCAATCGTTACTGCACGAGCATAGTTCCTCTCTTTTATTGCTTCCTCGAGTTCTGAAATTTCTCCTTTCATTCGACTCCCCCTTATTTAGTTCGTTTTATTCTGGCATCTAACTCTTTTATCTTTGCTTCCAGTTTGATAATCTTCTCCTCTGTAACATTTCTATAGGTCTCCATTTCCAAATCCTTTGAGGCTAACTGTTGGTTCTTATATCTAATCTCATCCCTCAACTGTTTAATCTCCATCTCCTTCTGATCAAGAAGTCCCCTTAATGTCTGAATCTCCTTCTCCTTACTTAAGAGTTCCTTTTTAATTTTTTCAATATGCTGAAGGCCGCCTTTCGTTTGACTACCCATCCTTTTTCTTATGAGATCAATTTTTTTTGACAGTTCCACCCTCCCCCTTTGGTCTATCACAAAAACCACCTCCTTAATTATATTTTACTCATTATTTTTACGAGAAATTAATTATGATTCTAATTAAAATCAACAAGGATGAAAATTTCCATAAATATCAAATTAATAAAAAAAGGCCAATAAAATTGATAAGTTACAGTCTATTTGGTTCCGCTGTTAGATTTTACCTTGACAAATTTCACTCGAATACTTAATTTTTTAAAAAAATTATCTCAATTTTTCCAAAATTAAACCTTTTCGTTCTCATTATTCAAAATGAACCCAATCAATCTTGAACTGACTTTAAGGGGACCCCCTGAATAAGTCCTTTGGAGAGATAATTTGCCTTAGTTACGTCCTCATAATGATCTAAGAGAAAATTTAACTTTATAACTTAGCGAAAGGAGGTAGGGATTTATGAAGATAAGACCACTTCATGACCGCATCATTGTTAAGAGAATGGAAGAAGAAGAGAAGACAAAAGGAGGGATTATCATTCCTGATACCGCAAAAGAAAAACCCTTTGAGGGAAAGGTGATTGCTGTCGGGGATGGTAAGGTGAAAGAAGATGGAACCAAAATTCCAATGGAAGTGAAAAAGGGAGATAAAATCCTCTTCTCAAAGTATGCTGGTTCTGATGTGAAGATAGATGGAGAGGATTACCTAATTATGAAAGAGGAAGATGTTCTCGCCATCATTGAATCATGAATCTATGTGAGAAAGGGGGATTCTTATGGCAAAAGAACTAAAATTTGGACAAGAAGCAAGAAATGCAGTTCTCGAAGGGGTGAATATCCTTGCTGAGGCAGTTAAAGTAACGCTTGGTCCCAAGGGAAGGAATGTGGTCCTTGAAAAATCTTTTGGATCACCTACTGTTACAAAGGATGGAGTCACGGTGGCTAAAGAGATTGAACTGGAGGACCATTTCCGAAATATGGGAGCCAAGATGGTAAAGGAAGTGGCCAGTAAGACCTCTGATACCGCAGGGGATGGAACAACCACTGCAACCATTCTTGCCCAGGCTATCTACCGAGAGGGATATAAAGTGGTGGCAGCAGGGGCGAACCCTATGGATTTAAAGAGGGGAATCGATGCAGCGGTAGAGGAAGTGTTCAAAGAACTGAAAAAACTTTCCAAGCCTGTCAAGGATCAGAAGGAGATTTCCCAGGTGGGAACGATTTCTGCCAACAACGATCCCACTATTGGTAATATCATTGCAGAGGCCATGAACAAGGTAGGAAAAGAAGGGGTGATTACCGTCGAAGAAGCCAAGGGAATGGAGACTACCCTTGAGATTGTAGAAGGGATGCAGTTTGACCGTGGATATATCTCCCCTTACTTTGTCACCGATGCGGAGAAGATGGAAGCTGTCCTCGAAGACCCTTACATCCTCCTCTATGAGAAGAAGATTTCAAATATGAAAGACTTTCTTCCTATCTTAGAGGCGGTCGCCAAAACAGGAAAACCCCTTTTGGTGATTGCAGAGGACGTTGAGGGGGAGGCCTTGGCCACTCTCGTTGTGAATAAACTTCGAGGCACATTGAAATGCGCTGCTGTAAAGGCCCCTGGTTTTGGTGATCGAAGAAAAGCAATGTTGGAGGACATCGCCATCTTAACCGACGGAAAAGCGATCTCAGAAGATGTTGGGATTAAACTTGAAAATCTGAAATTGGAAGATCTTGGAAGAGCCAAAAAAGTAGTTATCGACAAAGACAATACAACGATTGTTGAAGGACAGGGAAAACCTTCGGCCATAGAAGGTCGTATTAAACAGATCAGAGTTCAGATTGAAGAGACGACCTCTGATTACGACAGGGAAAAACTGCAGGAGCGCCTTGCGAAAATGGCTGGAGGAGTTGCAGTAATCAAGGTGGGAGCGGCCACCGAAACCGAGATGAAAGAGAAAAAGGCAAGGGTCGAGGATGCACTCCATGCGACCCGAGCTGCAGTGGAGGAAGGAATCGTTCCAGGTGGAGGAGTGGCCTACCTGAGATGCCTCCCTGCCCTTTCAAAGTTGAAGTTAGAAGGTGATCGTAAAATCGGTTTGGAAATTGTACAAAGGGCTTTGGAAGAACCCCTTCGTCAGATCGCAGAGAATGCAGGCAAAGAGGGATCTGTGATCGTGGAGAAGGTGAAACAGGAAAAGGGTAATTTCGGTTTCGACGCAGACAAGGAAGAGTTCACGGATATGATGGAAGCCGGGATTATCGACCCAACCAAGGTGGTGAGGCTGGCCCTACAAAACGCTGCCTCTGTGGCCTCTCTTTTGGTCACCACCGAGGCCGTGGTGACTGAAAAACCTAAGAAAGAACCAGCCACTCCACCCATGCCTCCTCCAGAGTATTAAAGATAATATGGGGGGTGGGCTTCTTTATCCCACCCCCCATCCTAAGAAAACCTTTGGAAAACATTTCCTCCCACAACCCATATCCCTCTCCTTTTAAGAAAGTTTTAAATATCAAGTCCCTGCTCTCTTAAACGATTCCTTCTTAAAGACTTCAACAAAGACGAAGGGAGTGATTTCCAATGATTACAAAGATTATTTTAATATTTATCGCCGGATTGATCATCGATCTTCTTACCACCCTTTATACCAGAAAGGTAGCAGATAAGAAATTATGGCCCGCCACATTTCTGAGTGGTCTCATAACGCTGACAAATTTTGCCCTTTTGACGTTTATTATTAAGGATGCAGACCCAAATACATTTTTCAATATCCTCGCCTATGCAGGAGGAAATACGCTTGGAACATACATTGCCTTAAAAAGAGGCTGAGATGGTAAGTAATAAAGATCATGGATTTTATAAAAGATTAAGGGGGAAGGTAATGCCTTCCCCCTTAATCTTTTCTGGTGCCTAGGGCCGGAGTTGAACCGGCACGGTGGAGACCACCGAGGGATTTTAAGTCCCTTGCGTCTACCAATTCCGCCACCCAGGCATTCTTGCAGTTTTCGTTTATGTTATGTGATATTTGTAAATCTTTTATTTAACATTTATACTCTTTGACGAATTTTGTCAAGATATGTTAGAGAGATTTAATTGAAAGGAGAAAAAAATGCGTTCAGACCGAATGAAAAAAGGAATTGAGAGGGCACCTCATCGTTCCCTTTTTAAAGCATTAGGGTTGACAGATCGAGAGATTGAAAAACCAATGATCGGGATCGCCAACTCTGCAAATGAGGTCATCCCAGGGCATCTCCACCTCCAACAGATTTCCAATGCAGTAAAAGCGGGAATTCGGATGGCAGGAGGAACCCCACTTGAGTTTTATACCATTGGCATCTGCGATGGAATCATTATGGGTCATGAGGGAATGAAATACTCCCTAAGTTCAAGAGAATTGATCGCTGATTCAATTGAATCGATGGCCATGGCCTACCCCTTTGATGGATTGGTGCTTATCCCCAACTGTGATAAGATCATTCCTGGCATGTTGATGGCAGCTGCTCGTCTCGACATTCCCGCAATCCTTGTCAGTGGGGGGCCAATGTTGGCAGGTGAGTTTTTGGGAAAGAAGATTGACCTCATCTCTGTTTTCGAATCTATAGGTAAGGTGAGGAAAGGAGAAATGAGCAAGGAGGACCTCAAAGAAATCGAGGGCTGCGCCTGTCCAGGAGTAGGCTCCTGTGCAGGTATGTTTACAGCCAATTCAATGAATTGCCTTTCTGAAGTCCTCGGGCTTGCCCTTCCCTATAATGGGACAATTCCTGCTGTCTATTCTGACAGAATCCGTCTTGCAAAAGAGGCCGGTCTAAAAATGATGAACCTCGTCAATAAGGATCTAAAGCCTTCAAAAATCCTGACCCAGAAGGCCTTTGAAAATGCCATCACAGTGGATATGGCCTTTGGAGGTTCAACCAATACAGCCCTTCACCTTCCTGCCATTGCAATGGAGTTAGGGATAAAACTCTCTCTCGAGACCTTTAATTGGATTAGCGAAAGGACACCTCATCTCTGTAATTTGTCTCCAGGTGGGGTCCATCATATTGAAGACTTTCACCAAGCAGGTGGAATCCCCGCCTTGTTAATGGAACTTACCCGAAAGGATCTTATTCATCAGCAAACCATGACGGTTACAGGAAAACCAATTAAAGAGATTATCAAGGGAAAAAAGGTCTTGAATCCAGAGGTCATCCATCCCATTGAAAAACCCTATCACCCTGTTGGGGGTTTAGTCTTTCTTATCGGAAATCTTGCTCCTGAGGGATCGGTAGTAAAACGCTCGGCTGTTGATGAGTCGATGTTAAAACACACAGGTCCTGCAAGGGTTTTCGATTCCGAAGAAGAGGCCATGAAGATGATCATGGCTCGAAAAATCCAAAAAGGAGATGTCATTGTAATTCGCTATGAAGGTCCAAAGGGAGGTCCTGGAATGAGGGAGATGCTTGCTCCAACATCTACGCTTATAGGATTGGGAATGGATCGAGAGGTTGCCCTTCTCACTGATGGGCGTTTCTCAGGAGGAACCCGAGGGGCAGCGATCGGTCATATCTCCCCAGAGGCTGAAGAGGGAGGACCCATTGCCGTTGTTCAAAATGGAGACCTCATTGAAATCGATATCCCTAAAAAGAGACTCAATCTTCTTATCCCCGATGAAGAGTTAAAGAAGAGACTCTCTAAATGGAGACCCAAGAAGAAAGAGTTAAAGGGGTATTTGAGTAGATATGCGAGATTGGTCACTTCGGCAAGTTCAGGAGCTGTTTTAAAGTGATAGTGATTTATTGGATGAGAAATAATGAGATTGAGTTTTAAAAATCATTATCTCCCTAACCCTTTTTTAAGACAGGTACCGCATAAGGTCCTTCCCGGATGAACGCCATTGATGGCTTGACTCCTTTTTCATGATATCGACTAACTGCATAGAGGATAGCCTTCTGAACCATCTCCCGGGCCTTTTCAAGAGATGGTCGAACCCTCTTCCCCTTAAGAAAATCGAGCCCGCAGATTCCAGGTAAGAGATTATATTCTGGCCTTTCGATTTCAAGAGAACAATAGATTAATCCTTCCTCTCCAACCTTTTTCAGAACCCTTCCCCAGACCTCGGGCTCCCACTGATCCTTAATAAATTTCCACTCTGGCATTCTCAGGATATTGATATATCCATCTGGCCCCTGCAATTTGAGAAGATGAATCAGGGTTTTATATTCTGGAGACCCAATTGGTTCGATGGGATCTCGATTGTTGGCTACTATGAGAATAATCCCTCCCTTTTTTACAGCGGGCAGTGCCCCAACCCCAGCCTTTGCAGTCTGGTAGTGATCCCTTCCAACGTATCCGCTGTGCGTAATGACAATATCGAACTCCTCGTTGATGGAAATCTCCGCATATCCCTTTATCAATTCAAAGGCCATTCGATTAACCTCAGCCATATCTCCGGCAAAAACCTCTACCAAGCGAAGATTCTTATCCAGATTTACATTGACCACAAAATCTATTCCAACGGTCTGGGCTACTTCAAGAGCCTCCTCATGGCATGGGTTTCCTTCAAGGACAAGGTTTGTCGCATTTGGGTCTTCAAGATAGTATGGGCCATGAAATTTCTGAATCGTTTTTAAATCCACAAGACCGGGGCATATGGACTTCCTCCCACCAGAGATGCCCGTGAAGAAATGTGTCTCCACCAAGCCTGTAGCAATCTTAAGATCTGCAACGTAAAAATCACGATTCACATAGACAGGAGTCCCCCGTTTTGTATTCCCAATGCTTTCGAGAAGTTCAAGGTTCTCACAATCATGGTCAAGGATTTTATATTGATTAATTATATCTTCCCCATACATCTCTACCTTCTCATCATAAGTGCTTGCCCTGTGCATTCCAGTAGCAACGATGATCTTGATCTTTTCTCTCTTGACTCCCGATGACTCCAACCGCCTGAGTATGGGGAGAAGAATCCCACTGTCTCCTTTATAGGGAACGGGCCTTGTAATATCAGAGACAGCAATGGCTACGGATATCTCTTCTGGTGGTTTTCCCTTTTTCCGAATGATCTCCTCCAGAGGAGGACTGTGTATGGGTTTTGAAAGTGCCTCCTCAATGGCCTTTCGAGGATCAGGAATTACTGGAACATCTCCCATCGTAAGTTCAACACAATTTTCAGGCACAAAAACATCAATCGAATTTGAGCCATATTCTACATAGATTTTCTTCCAATCCCTTTGGTCAATCTTTTTAAATACCTTCTGAATGCCGGGCATAGCTTTATTAAAAATCTGTTAAAAAATAGATTTCAACCTTTCCACACAAATTTATGGGATAAGACTCAGATCCCCTGTAAGGGCTGCCTCCAGAACTGGTTTCATCAAACGATCAACATCGCCTTTTTCTGCATCCATTGGAATTGGCATATTCTGAAGTTTACTTTTAAGTTGGGGGTTCTTGGCAGCAGTAAGCATCCTTCTAATATGACCTTTGGTAGCTCCTGCTTCCTTTAAGGTTGTGGGGAAATTGAGATCTTTTTCCAAGGCAATCATCCCCTTTGCCACGGTGAGCCCCAGATTTTTCCCCTTCAGTCCTTCGATCTTTCTTTTAATATAGCCTGCCTCTCTTAGGATAGATCCCATGGCCCTGAGTTGATCCTCTATCACCGGAGCAAAAAGCACTGTATAGTAAGGGTTGAGTAAAGCGCATGCCCTTCCATGGCTGAGGATATCCACCAATGAAAAACTTCCCAAATGGGGACCGCTCGTCCCCCCAAGCATGATAGAATATCCACCAAGATCTGTCCCGAGTGCCAGGGCAATTCTACCCTCTAAATCAACATGATTCTTTTTAACCCTCTTAAGTCCTTCTACAATCAATTTAATGCATAGAGTAGCAACCTCCTTTATCCTCTCGTATCCAGGGCCACTTGCGCCCATAAAGACCTCCCAGGCATGAGCAATACCATCAAGGCCCCCATCTAAGGTAAGGTTCATAGGTGATTCGATTGTAGTTCTGAAATCAAAGACTGCTTTGGGAGGGACAATCGCTTCATCTATGATCAACTTTTTCTGGCCGCTTACAGGATCTGTGATGTTGGAATATTTTGTCAGGTGTGCTGCTGAACTGGAAGTAGTTTGAATCGCTACAACGGGCATGACCTCCTTGCCTGTTTCCTCCTTCATCTTAGAAATGATCCCTGTTCCAAAATAGGGCTCAATGGAGTCCGCCTGTCCAGGTTCTCCTCCTAAAACCTCCATCACCTCGGAGGGGGTATAGGTATTGAGAACCGCTGCCGCTTTTATTGCATCAATGGTACTTCCTCCTCCCAGGGCAACGATTACATCGGGTTTTGATCGGGCTATTTGAAAGCTAATCCTATATACATCCTCCCGAGGAGCATTTGGCCTAGCTCCATTAAACATCTCAAAAGTCACTCCATTTTCAATTAAACTTCCTTTAACCTCTTCAAGGAATTTATCAATCCATCCCCGTCCCAATCCAATCACAAAAACAGAGGCCCGCTCACCATACTCCCGCACATATCTTCCAATTACGTTTAAGACATCCTCCCCAAAGGTATAGGAATCTCCTTTCCAATCCTTTAATATTTTCTTGGCTTGTTCCATATCCTCCCTTAGCATATCTCCACCCCTAAATAAAAAGGTTGCTTATTTTTAAACATAAAGAGGGTTAAGCATTATGGCCCAACCCTCTTATTGTACTTGGAGGCGGCAACCGGATTTGAACCGGTGAATAACGGTTTTGCAGACCGTCGCCTTACCACTTGGCTATGCCGCCCTGGAGCGGGAAACGGGATTTGAACCCGCGACTTCAACCTTGGCAAGGTTGCACTCTACCGCTGAGTTATTCCCGCTCTTAATTCATTAAAAAATTACAAGATTTAAACCCCGATGTCAATAGGTAACCTCAAAACAAAGTCAGAGTTGTCGGTTGGAAGGTCAGGGTTAATAAATAAGAACACCACTCCATTCCGGAATACCTTTCTCTAAGCAATGATCGTTTTCAGGAACTTTCTAAAATAATCGACCGCTGAAAGGATGGCCATTGCCATGGCAATCCATAGAAGACATGATCCAATTTGATAAAAATTAATGGAAAGATAGGTCTCCTTTAGGATAAGGAAAAAAATTGCAGAAGTCTCAAAAAAGGTCTTATATTTCCCAAGTTCGCTCGCTGATATCACAATATCCTGGGAAGCTGCAATCCCCCTAAGACCTGTCACAGCAATCTCCCTTCCAACGATGATGATCACAATCCAGAAAGGAATCCCCCTCGCCGGAATGAGTGCAATCAGGGAGGTAACGATGAGGAGTTTATCAGCCATTGGGTCTAAAAATTTTCCTAAGGTTGTCACCATTCCCCGACGTCGGGCAAGATATCCATCAAGTGTGTCTGTCACTGAAACCAACAAAAAGAGTATGGCTGTCACTACCTGAAAGAATTGGCCAGAAGAAAAGAGGAAAACCAATATTATGGGGATAGCCAGAACCCGGATAATTGTCAATCCATTGGGTAAAGTCAACATCTGCTGACGACTCAGTCTTTCCATAAAAAAATGATGACCTTCGGATTCAATATCTCAGGTCTTAGTTTGATCAATTACCACTTAGAACATAGACCAGAAGCTATGGTTTATATGATTGATAAAAACTGATCACTCTTTTAACATAATCGATGGTCTCTTGGTA
>JBBIRM010000012.1:27718-36097 GCA_037441765.1 Deltaproteobacteria bacterium
GGAGCTCCGAGACAAGATTTTCACCTGCATTATAAGCAGCCAGCGAAAGTCGAATGTCATTGTTAAATAGGGTCAAAAGATACTTAAGGTATCGAACGCCACCCTCAATGTTTTCCCTCGGATTGAAGATATCTGTAACATTCATTCTTAGAGCAGTATGCGGCATCAATTGCATCAATCCCTTTGCTCCTTTTTTTGAAACAGCAAATGGATTAAATCCCGATTCGGCACGAATCATCGCCTTGATCAGCGCAAAATCTACCCCATACTTTTTTGAAAATTCGTAAATAAGCGAATCATATTGATTGGAATCCCTTATATAGATTGTAGAAGAAGAATGATTATCCTCCCCTATGTCTTCTTTGCTCTCGCGAATGTAGAGTTTAAACTTGGGGTCCCTCGGGCAGTTGGTAAAATGGATTACTCCTTTTTCATCCACGTACCGATAAATTCCTGCCCAGGAAAGACCATTAAAAGATAAAAGAAAAAAGAGTAAAAACGTAATGGTAATATACCACATAATCTGAAAAACCTTTATTTATGGATAAAAATTAACCAGAATTTACCTAAATCTTAAGATTTTTATCAATTATTGAACAGAATCAAGATTAGAAATTGAACTTAAAAATATAATGCAATCTTTATGCCCGATCTCTTATCTAATATGAAATCCCTATTAGGAAGCAGTGGGTATTGATCCCCTCGTCATGGTTAAATGGATCGGAGATGTGCTCTAAGCGATATTCTCCTCTGAGAAGGTATCTCTTCCTTAAACTGACATTCATCCCTGTCCCAATGTGAAGAATCCCTGCAACATGAGATTTTCCTATATATCTTATCCCTCCATTACTGTTATTGTAGCCTGCACCTACCCCACCGATTAAAAACCATTTCCATCCCTTCCCCTCAAGAGGTCTAAACAAGATATTAGTATTGACCCCTAAGACATAAAGATTCTTTTCGTGTTTTATTCCATAATAAGAGAAGTTACCCTCAAATTCAAAATCCCAATTTCTATGAAGAGAGTATTGGATTCTCGGAAGAAACGCCAACTGGGTCAGCGTTGGCCGACCGTGAATAAAATCTGCATTTGGTCCTGCCAGAAGTGAAAAACCCCACTTCAACTTCCTCTCTTCTTCGCCATAAGATAAAGAGACCGCCAATAGGATGATAAGGATTGTTAAAATGATGATTCCATTTTGCCTTTTTTCCAGACTCCAATTCATGGCCCATTTCCCTTTCCTTACTTTTTCATCTTTTATCCTATTTTCTTTCCCTTTTCAATAAATTTTTTATTCTCCTCTGTAGGTCATCAAATAGAGTATATACCACAGGAACGACAAAAAGGGTAAGAAGGGTTGAGGCAAACATTCCCCCAAAAGTAGCCCTTCCCATCCCTGCTCTTGCCTCTCCACCTGCGCTATAACCCAAGGCCACTGGGAGAACCCCTAAGATGGTTGTAACCGCCGTCATCAAAATAGGCCGAAGCCTTGTAGGAGAGGCCTCCAGGACAGCCTCGTTTCTCTCCATCCCCCTCTCTCTTAATGTATTCGTGTAATCGACCAGAAGAATAGAATTCTTAATCACGAGGGCGGTAAGCGTGATCATACCGATCATGCTAATAATCGAAATGGTATCTCTGGTTAGATAGAGGGCGCCGAATGCCCCTACCGTACTTAAGGGCAGGGCAATCATAACTGTTAATGGGTGGAGGAAACTATTAAATTGCATGGCAAGAACCATATAGATGATGATAATGGCCTGGATCAGGGCCATTACCAGATAGTAAAAAGATTCCTTAAAGGCTTCTGCCTGTCCAGTAAATGCGTAAGAGTAACCAGGGGGAAGATATTTTTTAGCAAGGGATTCAACCTCTAATATCGCCTCTCCGAGGGTCTTCCCTGCGGTTGTATCCGCAAAGATCGTGGCACTTCTCTGTCGATCCTTTCGGTTGACAAGATTGGGTCCAATCCCCTCCTCTATCTGAACAACCTGTGCAAGTTTAATCAGTCCTCCCTTTGGGGTTCGGATGGAGATCTGTGAGATATCCTGTGGATTCATTCTCTGATCCCTGATCAGGCGGACCCTAACATCATACCGCTTTGCCCTCTCCACATCCTTAAACTTTGAAATCTCCTGCCCTCCGATCAATTGCTGAATAGAAGAAGAGATCTCCCGAATATCCACTCCCAAATCGGCTGCCCTATTGCGATCGATCAGCACCCTTACCTCAGGCTTCGTCAATTCAAGATCAGAACTGACATCAACAATACCCGTACTCTTAACCATCTCTCCGATGATCTTTTCAGAAATCTTCTCAAGCCTCTCCATCTCTGGACCTTTAAGATCAACCTGAAGGGGAGCTCCTCTTCGGCCTGCGGTAGCCACTGGAGAAATATCCTCCACATAGGCTTTAAAGCCTGGCATCTCGCGCATCCTCTTTCTAAGATCCCCCATGATCTGCTGTTGAGAACGTTTTCTTTCTCTTCGGTCCTTCAGGTTGACAACCACAAACCCTTTGTTAACCTCCTTTCTTTCACCCACCCCTATGGCGACAAACACACTTTTAGCCTCTGGAAGAGAAAGTGCAAGGTCTTCCACCATCCTAAGTTTCTCATCAGTCTCGTAGAGGGTGGAACCTGTAGGGGTCTCGAGACGAATAATGAAACGTCCTTCATCGGATTTGGGTACAAATTCCCTTTTTAGATTGATAAAAAGCCCTATGCTCGCAATGAAAATTGCAATGGCGATGAGAACTACAAGCCCCCTATGCCTTAAAGCAAATCTCAATGCCCTCTGGTATCGAACCTCAATCTTCCGATAAGCTTGATCAAAAAATTGATAAAACCTGCTGTGTTTCGACTCCACCTTTAAAAATCTTGAACAAAGCATGGGAATCAGGATGAGTGAAATGACAAGTGAGGCTATGACCGATACAGCAACTGTCACCCCAAACTGGAAGAAGAAACGTCCAATCATCCCTCCCATGAAAGCCACCGGGATAAAGACCGAGGCAATGGAAAAGGTTGCCGCCATCGCTGCAAATGCAATCTCAGAAGTCCCTTCCCTGGCAGCGGTCATTGGATCGGAACCCTCCTCCATGTGCCTATAGATATTCTCAAGGACAATAATGGCATCATCGCAAACCACGCCGACCATCATCGAGAGGGCAAGCATGGTCATGTAGTTCATGGTAAAACCTAAGAAATGCATCATCCCAAAACTGGTGATGAGTGAAGTTGGAATGGAAATGGCTGTAATCACCGTGCTTCGAAGGCTAAGAAGGAATATAAACATGACGACCGCAGCGAGAAGTCCACCAATGAACACATCTTCAGTGACCCCTCCGATTGCCTCTTCAATAAATTTTGATGTATCGGTCGAGACATGGATATCGACTCCGGGAGGTAGGATCTTTTTTAAGTCAATAAGTTTCTTTTTGACCTCCCTCGCTACTTCAACTACATTTGCTCCAGAACGGGGGATCACTCCCAATCCAACTGCTGGAACCCGATTATACCTGGCGATGGTTCTTATAGGTTCGGTTCCATCCTCTGCCCATCCGACATCCTTCAGTCGCACAGGCGCACCATTTTGATAAATTATGATTAAATCATTAAACTCCTCAATATTTCTCAATTCCCCCAAATTGCGGACAGTGAACTCACGCCTAACGCTTTCAATAATCCCACCTGGCAACTCTATATTTTTTGAAAAAAAGGCCCTTGACACATCCGCTGAAGTCAATCGGTAGGCTTCCAATTTCTTTCTGTCAAGCCAAACCCTAATTTCCCTCTTGACATATCCCCCCAACAGAATCGATCCAACCCCTTTAATGGATTCCAGTTGGGGCCGTAAAACTTCATCTGCCAGGACTCCCAATTTTTGGGAGGGCTGATTCCCTGTGACAGAAAGCCATAGAATAGGCCTTGCATTAATGTCGAGTTTATCAATAATGGGTGGATCTATATCCGCTGGCAATTTCCTTTTCGCCACATCCACCTTTGCCCTGACGTCCTGAACTGCAGAATCGATATCCCGATAGAGTTCAAACTCCACCACAATCTGAGAAAACCCATAACCGCTGGTTGAGCTAATATGTTTTACTCCTTCAATAGTATTGACCTGCTCTTCTATGGGATCTGTGACATCCGTATCCATCACCTCTGGCGCTGCTCCGAAGAGGGTAGTGGTGATGGTCACCATAGGAAAATCTACTTGAGGGTAAAGATCGATCCCTATCCTCTGGTAGCCCATAATCCCAAAAAAGACGAGGGCCAACGTGATCATTGTTGCAACAACAGGTCTCTTAACCGAGATGTCTGAGAGAAACATAAAAATTCAACTCCTTAATTCGAGTTGGTAATCTTCACCTTCATCCCATCACTTAGTTGCTCATGACCTACCGTGATGATGCGATCTCCTCTCTGAATCCCCTTCAGGATTTCAACCTTTCCATCAGCCCTCATACCTGTTTCAATTTCTTTTCGACGGGCTACCCCTTCTTGAACAACAAAGACATAGTACTTTCCCTCCTGACTTAATAGAGCAGACTCAGGGATGAGGATGGCATCTGTTCGAGTTCCGATGGGCAGGGTCACCTCTGCAAAGAAACCAGGCTTCAATCGATGGTGGGGGTTGGAAACCAGCGCCTTCATTCTGACATTCCTGGTAGAAGGGTCAGCGGTAGGGCTTATGAAGTAAATGGTGGCTGAAAATTTTTCTTGAGAAAAAGCCTTCACTAAAAACTGAACCCTACTCCCAACTCTGACCTTGGTGGCCCAAATTTCAGGGACATAAAATTCTAAGTCAAGAGGGTCCATCTGAACAATGGTCAATATCTCGTCCTTGGGTGCCACATTGACATGTTCTCCAATAGAGGCAATCTTTAGATTGACAACCCCATTTATTGAAGAGGTGATTTTATGATCGAGCAGGTTTTGTTTTGCCAATTTGAGCTCAGCCCTGGCTAAATCCAATCTGGCCTCATCAAGTTTTACTTTCAGTTTGATATCATCATAAGTCTGTTGAGGGATTACTTTTGATTCAAAAAGTTTTTCATACCGACGGAGGGTATTCCGATTCGTCTCCAGAGAGGCCTCGATCTCTCTAAGATTGGCTTCCATTCTCTCCAGTTGAAGCCTTGCATCCACATCATCTAACTCAACCAACACCTGACCCTTCTTGACTGAGTCTCCCTCTTTGACTAATATCTTTCGAATGATCCCTGCCTTTTTAGGACTGATTGTTACCGTCTCCTGAGACTTAAGGCTTCCTACTGCAGAAAGATTATAAGAAAGAGGATGTGGAATCACCTCAATAATCTCTACCCGTCTCTCCTCTGAAATTTCGGCCCCCCCCTTAGAAGGCTTCTCCGTGCTCACAGACTCCTTCGACCCACATCCTCCGACAAAGGCTATAAATAGGACTACTATTATAAGTTTCTTCATAATTCATCCCTTTTAAAAAATATATGAATTTTATTGATCATTATTAACGGATAATAAACCCACATCCCCTTAATTTAAGGGAAGGTGGGTTAATATGGAAATTATGGATACATCCCACCCATGGCCCGTTCCAGTCGAGCCTTTGCGATATTGAAATCGCTTAGCGCACTGTAATAGTTTACCCTTGCCTGAGCCAGCAGAGTAACCGCATCGAGTACATCCGTGGCCGTGGCTACCTGATACTTATACCGCTCTTCGTTCAATCTGAGATTTTCCTCAGCCTGCTCAATTGCCTTCTCAGCAACGCTTATATTCTTCTCGGCAGTCATTAGATTAAGGTAGTCTTGTTTCACTTCTAAAATAATTGCCTCTTTAAGTTGAATCTTCGAATCCTCAGCCTGGATCACTTTTACTTTGCTTTCACCAACCTTGAAGGAGGTCTTCCCCCAATCTCCAAGGGTGAATGTGGCCAGGGTTTGAATCGTCCATCTTTCACTTCGCAAATCACCTAAGAGCCCCAACTCTTCAGAGGTTCGGCCATAGTTTGCAGAGAGACTGATGGTAGGAAAGAACCCGCTTTTGGCAACCTTGACTGCCTCTTTAGCCTGACTCACTTTTAACTCCGCATTCTTAATCTCGGGCCTCTGCCTAAGCGCCTCTTCAATGCTCTCTTCTAATCGATAGGCAGAAGGCTTATACTCGAGGATATCCACAATGCTTAATGGCTCATTGACATCCCTTCTCAGCAAAGAATTGAATGAGGATTTGGCTATGGCCAGATCATTTTCTGCTTTGACGAGTCCCTGACGGGCATTGGCCAATCTTACCTCCGACTGGAGAAGGTCATTCTTAGGGATGAGGCCTACTTCAAAAAAGGCCTTTGCCACCTCCAATTGCGCCTCAAACTGTTTAACCGCCTGCTTGGCTACTTCCACAAATTTTTCAGCCTTCAAAATGTTGAAATAGCCCTCCCTCACAAGAAGGACAATATCTCTTTTTACTGTCTCCACATCGCTCTGAGCAACCTCCACCCCTAACTTCTCTATACGATAATTTGAAAGGATTGAGCCCCCTGCAAAAAGTGGTTGGGTTATGGAGGTACTAAAATTGTAGACATCCCTGCTGGCATCCACAGATCTTCCAATTGCCAGAGATGACCCTATTAACGTTGGATCGTTATATCGGGTATAACTATATTGACCTGTCCATTTGGGCAAGAAATCGGTCATGGCAGCCCTTTTTCGAAATTGAGAACCCACCACGCCTTCCACTGCAGAACGAAGCTTAAGATTTCGCTCCAGAGCTATTTTGATGCTCTCTTCAAGAGTTATGGGCTTTGATGAAACTTGAGCCTCTCCCCTTCCCACGTAGAGGAAAATCAGAAATAAAAATCCAACGACCCATCTTACCTTCATTGGTCTATTTCCTCCTTTCAATTCGTTGAGTTCCATTCAAAAAGATTTCTAATACCGTATCCACCTTTGAGATGAGGGAATATGGTTTAGGGCTGATAATCCATTCAAATATGAACGAATTGACGATCCCCACTAAGGCATGGGCTAAATCGAAGGGGGAAATGGATTTTAACTCCCCCTTTCTAATACCTTCTTTCATCACCTGGGCTAATAACCGAATGTAGGAGACCATTTTGTTGTGGACTCCTTTGCCCAAATCCTCCTTCACATTCCACTCAAAACGACTCCGTTCTGAAATATAGATTCTAAAAAAATCACGGTTCTTCTCTGTGAATTGGAACTGAAGTTCCAAGATCTTTTTAATCCTCTCGATGACAGAACCCTTCTGCCTTAGCTCGGCCCTGACGAGATGATTTATCTCTTCAACCTTTTCATTGATGAGGGTGAAGTAAAGATCCTCTTTTGATTTAAAAAATTTATAGAGGGTCCCCGTTCCGAATTCTGCCTCCTCAGCAATCTCGCTCATCGTGGTTGGGAAAAACCCCTTTCGAGCAAATAATCTTTCCGCGGCTTCAAGGATTTCTTTCCTATGAGCCTTGAACTCCCTTTCCTTCCGTCCTATCCTTTCCATACCTTAATTTAAAAATAAATATTCATTTTTTGAATAATAATTCATTTTTAATTCATAAAAAGGAAATTGTCAAGGATAATCCGGGAGATTTCTGAAAAAGTATTTTAAAAAAGATTTTTAGACTGGGTAGGTTGGTGAAAAGTTCGCATTCGAAGGGTTTGGAACCCCATTTCATGATCGGGAAGAAATTGAGGCTATCTTCCCGCTCACCTCTAAGGTATGGAGAATTATCCCTTTTAAAGATTCGAGTATGCCCAGGTAGATGGGTGAGGATTTTGGAAGGCAAATCCCCTGGATTAGTCGATTCTCATGCTCATCGGAAAAACCATTGGCGATCTTAAAAATGGATCGCCCCACCTCTCCGATATGTTTGGCAAGAGCCTTATTCTGGGAGAGAATTAAGTTTGGAAGGTTCTCTAAGAGTCCCATTGTCTCTTGAAATACATCATTGATTTCTTTAACAGCGTGATCGCTAAAAAGAATCCGTTGCTGAATTTTCATTCTCAAGCGGTCAAAGAGACCATCGATGTTATAGGCCATTCGGTCAAAACTGGAGGCAATAGATAGAAAAGGCTTGGCCCATTCTCTACCTTTCTCTATCGATGAGCTCTTCAGAATGAGATAGCCTGTTAACTCGGCAGAGGATCGTCGAAACTCCTCCTTCAACCTCTCTGCCTCCTTGACCGAATCTTCCTTAAAAGAGCGAAAGGCTTGAAAAGCAAGCTCCAGCATATTGATCAAATTCTGACAGACACGAAGAATCCTCTCCCCTAATTCCTGTTCCATCTTTCTCTCCCCCTTTCAATTTTAGGATTGGATATATATGGAAATGGTCAAAATGGATTCAGAGTTTTCAGTAACTCCTTAAACCGCAATGCATCCT
>JBBIRM010000013.1:0-34545 GCA_037441765.1 Deltaproteobacteria bacterium
GTTTCCGCTATAAGATTTTCTCCGACATCCCTACCCGATTCCCCAGATGAGTGAGGTGTTACAGGGTATTGTTTTTTAAACTTGAAATCTGGTCTCCTTTGAGATATCTTTTTTTAAGAAGGGGGTGATTTTATGGCAATCTCTGCCTATGTCTTTATCGAATGCACCGCAGGAACAGCCAGAGATGTGGCCAGGGAAGTGGCTAAGATCGAAGGGGTAAAGCGTGCCAATTCCACTACCGGTCCCTATGATGTGATTGTTTTGGTGGAGGCTCCAGATATCAACATCCTTGGCGATTTCATCGTGACCAAGATTCAAGGACTTCCAGGTGTTCTGAGAACCCAGACCAATGTAATTGTGGACTGACATACCAAATTGTGATCCATAAGGAGAAAATATTATGGGAAGCGTGGTCAAGAAGCGAAGAAAGAAGATGCGTAAACACAAACATAAAAAGATGTTAGATAGGGATCGTCATAAGAAGAAGAAATAAGGGTTTCGATGCGAAGAAACCTGATCCATTTCATCCTTTTTGTTCTGACGGTCGCCTCCACCTGGTTAACGGGTGGGCCCTATTATTCTTTAGGAATCATGCTCATCCTTCTTGGACATGAATTGGGACACTACTTCATGTCCAGAAGATATGGAATGAGGGCAACATTACCCTTCTTCCTTCCCTTCCCATTCTCCCCCTTCGGCACATTGGGCGCGGTGATCCGGATGGAAAGCACCGTCTCCTCTCGTAAGTCTCTCTTCGATACAGGGGCTGCAGGACCTCTTACAAGCCTTTTACTGAGCATCCCTGCAATTATAATCGGGTTAAAATTTTCAAAGGTGATCCATCAGTCCCATCTTCAAGAAGGGACCATCCGCCTTGCAGATCCCTTTCTTTTCTCCATCCTCCAGCATTTCGTTTTAGGCAAGGTTCCTGAAAATCATGACGTCGTCCTCCATCCCGTTGGATATGCAGGTTGGGTTGGCCTTTTTGTCACTGCCCTCAACCTTCTTCCAGTTGGACAGTTAGATGGAGGTCACATCGCCTATGCCCTCTTCGGAAGGAAGAGTAGACTGGTGTTCCTAATTACCATTTTGGTAATGGCCTTCATTACGATCTTCTATAACCCTGGATGGATGCTTCTTCTTATCCTCATTATCATATTTGGATTTCGTCACCCTGCTCCCATAGATGATCAAACCCCTCTTGATGGGAAGAGAAAGTTTCTGGGGGGATTGCTCTTTTTGGCTTTTTTCCTCTCCTTTCACCCTGCTCCCTTTCCCCAATTTGTCGACGAGATTAAACAAGCACTCGGATGGTTCTAAATAAAAGATTCTTCTAATTTTCTTAGGCAAAGGCAAGGGCGAGGATAACCAGGAAGCCTCGCTTGGGAATACGTAGAGAGGGTAAAATAGTTTTTTACATGAGGACCATGGGAAGGGGTTTTAGTTCTCTACGAATAGGATCGAGGATCATTCCAAAGGCCTCAAGGGTGGTAGCCCCTAATAAAAAGACTCCTTCGTCACCAAACACAACAGGTGCTGCTCGAACCTTTCCCTGATATTCAAAGTAGGCGTTTCCGATAGACCTCTTAATGATCTCCCCATTAGCAAGGATAAACTCTTGAACAGAAGTTGGCTTTATTCCAAGTGTCTTTAATATCCTTTGAGGAACCACAGAATAAACCGCTCCAGAATCAACCAGAAATTCAAACTCCTTCTTCTTACGAGGATGTTCTGGATTAATCACCTTCACCTTTAAAAAAGTGATCGACACTTCCATGACCTCCTTTCTGTATTTCTCCTTTATACTCTCGCGTCGATTCTATTCGATATTCTTAGAGGAAGTCAAGAAAATCCCCTCCTTTAAATTATTTGATAAATCTTCTTACTGCCTCCAGCCCTCTCCAGAGGTGTGACTCCTCATGGGGTTCAATTGTAAAGATTGGGTGAATTTGGTATTGCTGAAGAAGTTTGAAGAATAGATCAAAATTGAAGCTTCCTTCTCCAATTGGAAGATGTTCATCCATCTCTTTGTTATTATCATGAAGGTGGACCTCGATGAGATACTCACCCAAGGTTTCTATCCATAGGGAGATGGGGGCCTTACTGAAGACGTGATGGTGACCTGTATCGAAACAGAATCGAAAATGGGAGGAGCAAATCTCCGTT
Source organism: Deltaproteobacteria bacterium (assembly GCA_037441765.1). Classification (GTDB taxonomy): domain Bacteria; phylum Desulfobacterota; class BSN033; order BSN033; family UBA1163; genus JBBIRM01. The sequence continues at coordinate 2,167 of JBBIRM010000013.1, forward strand.
AAAAGCCTTTTTATAGGCTCTGGATCCTCCTCAAATACATTTTCAATGGCAAGGACCAATCCCATCTTTTGAGCCCTTTCAACCAAAGGCCCCCAGGTCTGAAGACTGCTCTTAAGCCAAAGCCCAACGTTCCCATCAAATTTCCATTTCTCATAGCCTGGATGAAAGACCAATGCTTTGGGTTTGAAGAGACAGGCCAGTTCTATTGTCCTTGAGAATCGATCACTGGTCACCTCTTTTATCTTTGGGTCCACCCCTCCAGGACTCAAATCCATGAAAGGACCATGAATGGTACACGGAAGGCCATTCTGATGGAGGACTTCGGAAAGATGAAGGGCCTCTTCATCCTGACAGGCATCTAGGTCTTCTCCACTGAAATAGATTTCCGGTAAAAAGCGATATTGGATGACAAAATCGATTCTCTGGAGGAGCATTGAGTAAGGAACATTGATATGAATAGGAAACATAGGATTCTCCCTTTTTGAACGTTAGCCTATATCATTCTTCTATTAAAATTACATTCCTCAGGAGGGGGATTCCAAGAGGTCAATTGCCTTTAAGACCTTTTCCCTCTCTCCAATAAGATATATGATATCCCCTTGCCTGAAGACAAAATCCGGATCTGGACTGGAGACAATCTCTCCATCCCGCCTTACAGCGATGACAGTTGCTCCTGTCCTTGATCTGATTTTTAGATCTTTAATGGAATGGCCCACTGCAGGTGTTTGTTCCCTGAGGAGGTAGGTTTCGGTTTCAATATCCGTGATGATGTCGCATTTCTCAGGCAAGCCCTTTGAGGGGAGTTCTACCCTCCTCAGCGCCTCATAACTTCGACTCCTGATCCTTTCAATCTGTTCGTAAATGAGGTTTCTTGGAACTTGATATCGGTGAAGGACTTTTGCAAAGATTTCAATCGATGTCTCAAACTCTTCAGGGATGACCTCATTGGCTCCAAGTCTTAGTAGATCTTCAATCTCAGCGGTATAGCGAGTTCTAACAATGATATATATTCTCGGATTCCCTTTCCTGGCAAGTTGGACAATCCTTCTGGTAGATGCAGGATCCGAGATGACGACCACCAGCATCCTGGCTTCTAAGAGCCCTAACTTTTGAAGGACCTCCATTCTAGTACCGTCTCCAAAAAAGATTGGTTCCCCTTTTCTCCTCATCTCTCGGACAGTATCGTTATTCAGTTCAAGGACGACGTAGGGGATGGACGTTTCCCTCAGAACCTCGGCCAAATTTCTTCCATTTAATCCAAAACCGATAATAATGACATGGTCCTCTCTTGCCAAATGAAAACTCTCTTTTTCCGCTCTCTTTCTCATCCTCTCCAGTCTTTGGAGAAGTTTTTTTGAACTCATCCAAGTTGAAATGGAGGGGGAGGCTTGCAGAAGGAAAGGGGTAAGGAGCATGGTGGTCACAGAGGCTGATAGAAAGAGCTGGTAATTGCTCTCTGAAATCATCCCTGCCGACTTCCCTGCCATTGCCATAATAAAAGAGAATTCACCAATCTGAGCCATATGGATTCCGCTCTGAAGAGATACTCGCAGAGGATGTCCGATCAGATGAAGTGAGAAGAACCCGGTCAAAGTTTTTAGAATAAGGATAAGAACCACACAGATGAGAATTACTCCTTTATGCTCATATAGAAATGATAAATCCATCAACATACCTATGGAGATGAAGAAGAGTCCATTAAAACTATCTTTTAATGGAAGGATTTCTGAGATCGCTTGATAGGCATACTCCGATTCAGAGATGATCAGACCTGCTAGAAATGCCCCGAGGGCAAGCGAAAGTCCAAACCAAGAGGTAAAGAGGGCCGTTCCAAGACAGAGGAGGATGAGGGTAATGACAAAGAGCTCACGGGTTCGGGTGCCAACAATCTGGTGAAGAATATTCGGGACAAGCCACCTGGCTCCAAAGATCACCATGAAGAGAATGAGGGCAGATTTAAGAGCCATCCATAATAGTTCAAAAGGACTCCCTTTTGCTCCAGAAAGGATAGGAATAAGGAGCATCATTGGAACGACACAGAGGTCCTGGAATATGAGGATCCCTATGGAGAGGCGGCCATGAGGGGAATCGATCTCTCCGCGATCAAAAAGCATCTTCATGACAATGGCTGTACTGCTCAGGGCGATGAGAAATCCAGCAAAAAGTGATAGGTTCCATCTCTTCAGAAAAGGATAGGTAATGAACGTAGTAGCCAGAATAGTAAGCAAAACCTGTGAGAGGCCTCCTCCCAATAATGCTGAACGAATCCTCTTAAGGTTTTTAAGTGATATCTCCAAACCGACCGTAAACAGAAGAAGGATGATGCCTATCTCTGCAAGGAGCTCTACCTCATGGATATCCCTTACCAACCCAAATCCATGGGGCCCAAGAAGGAGGCCAGCAATGAGAAAACCCACAATGGATGGGATTCTTACTTTGTGAAGTAAAAAGATGACAGAGGCCGAAACCCCAAAGATTATCACCAGCGTCTTTAAAAAACCGAGTTCCATTATCCCTTCCTAAAAATCTATTATAAACAATACCTGATTTAACTTCCAACTTTTAGATTTGTTACTCCTAAATTTTAATCTTTAAGGGTTTTTACCTCTTCAATCCAATCACCCATTGCATTAAAAAGATTATTTATGATATAAAAATATTGGAGGAAACTTATGTTCAACATTGGGTTGCCAGAACTTCTGATCATTGCTGCTATTGCTTTGATTGTCTTCGGTCCAAATAAACTACCTGAGTTGGCCAGGGCCTTCGGTCGGGCAATGCGGGAATTTAAGAAAGCGACTGAGGAGGTAAAGGAGAGTTTTGAGGCAGAGACAAAAGATCTTGAGGAGCTAAAAAGCACTATTACGGATGAAGAGTTAACAGGTTTTCTCGAGGAGACCACTTCCGAACTACGCGAAGAGATATCAACTCAATTAGAAGACTCTGACTCTGCTGAATCAGCCCCTCCTGAAGAACAATCGATTCAATCTTCAACCGACCAGATTGAGCACGAAAAGAAGGAGGAATCTAAGGAAGCCAAAGGGGAGATTCCTTCTCATGGATGAAAAGAAACTTCCATTAACCGCACACCTCAAAGAATTAAGGCAGCGGTTGATCTACTCCTTCATTGCCATCGGCATAGGTTTCATCCTCTGTTATGCCCTTGCGGATACCATCTTTAATATCCTTGCCAGGCCTCTTTTAAAGATGATGCCTGAAGGAGGATCTTTGATCTTCACCAGTGTACCTGAGGCCTTCTTCACTTATATGAAGGTGGCCTTTATCGCAGGGTTGATCCTGGTTTCGCCCTTTGTTCTTTATCAGATATGGGCCTTTGTTGCCCCCGGTCTATATCAAAAAGAGAAAAGATATGTTGTCCCTTTTGTGCTCGGTGGTTCCATCTTCTTTGTAGGTGGAGTACTTTTCGGATATTTCATCGCCATTCCCATTGGATTTAAGTTTCTATTGGGATATGCCACTGACTTCATCAAACCCATGCCGAGCATGAAGGAATATCTCTCTTTCAGCATCAAATTCTTATTTGTCTTTGGTTTGGTCTTCGAATTCCCTGTTGTGCTGACCCTCCTTGCCAAGATGGGTGTGATCGATGCGAAGACCTTGGCCCGACAGAGGAAATATGCCATCCTTCTCATCTTCATCTTTGCAGCAGTATTGACCCCTCCTGACATTATCTCCCAGGTGCTCATGGCCCTTCCCCTGATGGGTCTTTATGAGCTCAGTATACTGCTTTCAAAAATTTTTGGAAAGAAGAGGGTAGAGGCTAATTCACGAGGAGAAGAGATGGCCGAACCACCCCCAAAAGCCCCTTGATCATTGAAAAAGGGAGACCGTAAATTCCGAATTTATGTTGAAGGTCCTGGTTACGGATGGACATTGGAGAAAGACATTGGCTGTAGTCCGATCCCTCGGCCGTAAAGGCATTGAGGTGACGGTCGGAGAGAGGACCTTTCTCAATACCTCCTTCTTTTCAAAGTACTGCTCCAGGTGTATTGTCTACCCATCTCCTCGATTAAACCCAGATGGGTTTATTGAATATCTCCTTAAAGAGTTAAGTAAAAACCAATATGACACTATCTTCCCGATGGAAGAGGAGACCCTCCTACTCATAGCCAAATATGCCTCCGAAATTTCAAAATTTACATCCCTTCTTATCCCTGATCTTCCAAAGATCCAATTTGTCCGTGATAAGGCCAATCTTATCCAATTTGCAGAACGGCATGGAATTCCAGTACCCAAGACCTTTTATCCCTCATCCCACTCTTCTAACTCAATGACCCTAAAGAATGAAGAGTTTTTTCAGGTCCCCATTCCATCCGTGATAAAACCTCGAATAAGTTCCGGATCTTTTGGGATTGTTTATGTGAATAAGAGAGAGGATCTCCTCTCATCTTATCTGAAAGTCCATCAAAGATATCCCTTTCCTATGGTTCAGGAATATATACCTGATGGAATGGGCACATATGGACTTTGTGCACTTTTTGATAATAATTCAACTCTGAAAGCAGCCTTTGTACACAAAAAGTTAAGGATGTATCCTGTTCGTGGAGGACCCAGCACATTGCGAGAAAGTGTCAAACATCCAAAAGTAATGGAATTGGGTCTTTCACTTTTGAGATTATTGAATTGGAAGGGAGTTGCCATGGTAGAGTTTAAAGTCGATCCGAGGGACGAAACTCCAAAATTGATGGAACTGAATCCCCGTTTCTGGGGCTCTCTACAACTGGCTATATTCTCAGGGGTTGATTTCCCTTACCTAATGCTCAGGATAGCCAAAGGGGAAGAGGTTAAGCCCATTCTTTCATATGAGGTGGGAATGCGTTGCAGGTGGCTTCTCTTAGGAGACATCCTCCACTTTATAACCAACACTGATAGGTTTAATCTCCAACCTTCTTTTTTTCGCTTCTTTGAACCCAATACCTGTTATGATATTATTTCAAAAGATGACCCTCTTCCCATCCTGGGTGCTGTGGCCACCTTCTTCACCTTCCTCTATGACCCGGAGATGAAAAGATTTTTGGAAGGAAGATAACACCATGCTGGGCAACTTTCATAACGAATTACTAATATGGGCCTTTCTTTCTCTCCCCACCATCAAGGGAGAATATTTCTCATACGATCCCTCCATCAACCACAATGGTCTGGCCGGTGATGTAGTCCGAACGTTCTGAGGCAAGAAAGAGCACTGCTTGAGCGACCTCTTCAGGCTTTCCAATCCTTCCGAGGCTTGTGGATTTGATAATCGCCTCTACTTTATCCTTTGGCATCTGGGATACCATTTCTGATTCGATCAACCCAGGAGCCACTGCATTGACATTGATATTAAAAGGACCCAACTCACGAGCAAGTGCTTTGGTAAAGCTGATCACTCCTCCTTTGGTCGCCGCATAATTGGTTTGGCCTGAGGTGCCCAAAATACCGCTGATGGAAGAGATATTGATAATCTTCCCTCTTCTCTGAGGGATCATCTTCCGGATCACCGCTCGGCAACAATAGAAGAGACTTGTCAGATTGGTTCGAAGGAGGGAATTCCAATCCTCATCGCTCATCAACATAAGAAAGTTATCTCGAATAATACCCACATTGTTGACCAGAATATCAATCCTCCCATATTGTGCATAGACTTCCTCTATCATCTCTTTTACTTGGTCAAACTGGGTAATATCTGCCTTATATAAACCAATGCCCCACTGGTTCGATTTTGCCTTTTTCATCAACTCTTCTGCAGAATCTATATCCTTTGAAAAATTGGCAACGACCTTTGCTCCATCCTCAGCAAAAAGCAGAGAGATCGCCCTCCCAATTCCCTTGGTCCCTCCTGTAACAATCGCCACCTTATCTTTGAGCAACATGGTTAGCCTCCAAATAAGTGACTAAGTTGATTTTTATTTTCAATAATCTTATTTCACTCCGCACTTTAATTCATTTTTAAGGGTTTCACTCTTGGTCTTTTCATCCTCCCAACCAATTCCCAAAGGGGGCCCCGAATTCCAAACCTTCTTATTCCCTCCATCAATTCCTGGGAGATGTTGATCTCTAATCCCGGAACAACCCATCGATTCCTCATCAGGGCCTTTTCACGAACGATCTCTACCAATCTTCCCTTCAATTCGGGCGAAATGTAAAAATGTGGGTAAAGGAGATTGTGACAGGAATCAATCAGGCCCTGCGATATGGAGATCCGTTCTAACTCTGTCCCAGGGTAGATCCTTACTCCAATCATGGCAATGATTGCTGTTGGATCAAGATCATCCATCAAGCGAAAGGATTCCTCAACGGTCTGCTCATCCTCTCCTGGGCCCCCGAAGAGAAGATAGTGACAGTGAGGGATGTCTAACTTCACACAGAGGGTTGATGCATGAATGATGTTATTTAAGGTGAAGGATTTTTTATAATTCCTTATCATTCTCGGAGAACCAGAGTCTGTCCCAAACTCAACCCCTACACACCCTGCCTCCTTCATCCACTTCAAAAGGTCTTCATCCAAAAAGCCAGGGCTTACAAAGGCGCTCCATCTTACGCTGATTCGCTTTCTTATCATCTCACGACACAGTGATTCTGTATAGGAAGGGGGATAATTGAAGATATCGTCCACAAAGTAGATGTAGTCCAATCCTTCCTCTCGGGACAGTTGTTCAATCTCCCTTACAACCTCCCCCGCCTTTCGCAATCGAACCTCCCTACCTTCCAGCAGAGGATAGGTGCAGTAAATACAGGAGAAGGGACAGCCTCTTTTGGTCTGAAGGTTAACCATCCCCCCTTCATTTAAATAACGCTTCGTTTCAAAAAGAGTTCGATCAGGGGTGTAGGTGAGCATTGCCTTTGCTCCCTCCACCGAAGAAGGATATGGCTTACCTTTAACAAGGAGGAAGGGTGATGGCGAAAGTGGCCCTCCCTTTTCAAGGGCCCTCACTACCATGAGAATCACCTCTTCCCCTTCACCAACAATACCGAAATCGATGTCAAGAGAGTTTATGATCTCCTTGGGTGCTAATGAAAAACCCGACCCTCCGATGATCAATTTTGAATGGGAGTATCTCCGACAGATCTTTATAACCTCCTCCAGCTCATTAAGATAAGAGAGCGATTTTGGATAGGTGAGGTTATCCAGATTCCTTAGCGAAAGTCCTATCAATTCAGGCTCAAAGCGATGAAGACAGGCTGTAAGATCCCTGACAACTTCCTTAGAAAAGCAGAGGTCAATGACCTCGATACGATGCCCCTCTTCCCTCAATACCCTCGCAATATATGCAAGGCCAAGAGGAAAAACAGGATAGGGCATCCGCTCTCGATTTACAGAGATAAGAAGAATTTTCATGGCAGATTTAAATTTTCTTAATCATTGGTGATCGATGATTATTTAGTCTATTGGGATTTTAGATATATCATCTTTCTTAATTCTTCGAATCATATCCATCTGGGCCCCTCGCAAAACGAAGTTTGCCATCAAGAAGTAGAAGAAGTGATTCTTTGGACCCCAGAGGAGTCTTTTCAGGATCGAACGCGGGGCACATACAAATTTTTGCGCCCATAGGTAACCCTCCTGGAGTTGTCGGGCGGTCATCCTCTTCGGCCTGAAGACCACATGGCTCATATCATAATGAGACCAATCATGATCAAAGATCCTCCCCTCTTCCTCCAATCGTTTCCTAAGAGGAGTCCCTGGAAAAGGGGTGAGGATCGAGAAGGTAGGAAGTTCGATTTTGTTCTTTTGAACAAAATGGACGGTCTTCTTAAAAACCGAAAGATCATCTCCATCAAACCCAAAGATGAAAGCCCCTTGGATTCCAATCTTGTGGCCTTGAATGACCTTCACTAACTTTGCCAACTCATTTGCAGGGACAAATCTCTTTGAAACCCTATCTAAATTCTCCTGCAAAAGAGACTCAAATCCAATAAATAGCGAAACGCAACCACTCTCCTGGGCCTTTTTGAGAAGTTGCTCATCTTCCCCAATCTGAATTGTAGCAAATCCCATCCACTTCACCTGATGTTTTTTAAAGATTTCGAAAAGGTTCAAGGCATAATCCTTCTTCGCAGTAACATTATCATCTGCAAGAAAGAGATATTCCCCTTTCTTCTTTAAGGTCAGGGAGAGTTCTTGATCCACATCTTCGAGAGGACGGAGGCGGTAACGATGTCCATTAATCGTTGGGACAGAGCAGAACTCACAACGATTCGGGCAACCCCTGGTTGTCTCTATCGTTTTAAAAAGGGAGTGATGGGTTTGGCTGAGAAGGTCACGCCTGGGGATTGGATTGCCTTTCAATTCAGACCAGTTTCTGTTTCTATAGAAGGGTTTTAAAGCCCCCTTCTCGAAATCTCTTAAAATCTCTTCAAGTACACCTTCAGCCTCACCTATCAGAACTGCATCCGCATGCTCCTTTGCCTCCTGAGGTAAAAGGCTCGGGTGAACCCCTCCTAAGATGACCTTAACCCCCCTTGCCCGGAAACGGTCGGCAATCGTATAGGCCCTCTTAATCACGCAGGTCAACCCCGTAATCCCAACCAAATCCACCTCCGCTTGAAAATCAATCTCATCCACCAATTCGTTGATGATTTTTACCTCGTAATTCTTGGGAAAGAGAGCGGCAAGGAGGGTAAGACCCAGGATAGGAAAAGGATAAATGGTATCGTTTGAAAATATAATCCCTTTCTCTCTCGGAAAGATAAGTAGTACCTTCCTTAATTGGGGATTGCGAATTGGGGGTTGCTGGTTCAAGGTCTTTCCTTTTTTAAACACCAAAATTAATGGTGCTCCCTTCTGCTCATCATTTATTGTCCACCGTTCATAGTTAAATCTAAATTGGGTTGTCTCCAAGGCCTCTTTGTGGCATTCTCCCATACGTATCGAAGGATAAGTCGATAGGCCATTCGCTTGAAGGGATTGGGGTTGAGGAAGGCTCCAAGGAGGATTCTGGGCTGGGTATAATACTTTTTAAGATAGACCTGCTGAAGCCTATGAACCTCCTCAGCAGAAAGGAACTTAGTATCCATGATAGGATGCATGAAGTCATATTTTCCAAAATCCCTCTCCCTGATCCTACCCAACCGTTCCGCCTCCTCAAAATACTTCGTCCCCGGAAGGGGAGTGGTCAGGGTAAGGATAAGGAAATCGCTCTTTCTTTTAACAAACCGAAATACCTCTTCCAGGGAAGCCTTAGAATCGTTCCAGTCCCCAAACATGACATTGGCCATCACCATGATCCCATTTCTTCTAAGAATATCTATAGCCTTTTCTGCCATCTCCCTGGACTGTTCTTTTTCATATCGGCTTAGCACATCAGGACTAATGCTCTCAATCCCTAACATCACCTCGTAAAGACCAAGGCGTCTCATCTCAGGGATCAGATCCTCATCCCGAAGGATGTCTTTGATCCGAGATTGGAACCAGAAGTGAATCCTTAGACCCGATCTTCCCAATGCCTGGATAAAATCTTCATTGCGTTTCCGGCTCCAGTTGAATGTATTCTCATTGAAGACAAAGAGAGATTTTCCAAACTTCCGGTAAAGGTAAGAGATCTCCTTAACCACCTTCTCCCCGCTACGACCCCTCCAGATACTATCCCAAAACCTTGCCTCTGAACAGTAGGCACACCTATCTCCGCAACCCCGGCTTGTAGAAAGACCAAAGGCCCTTCTCCCCATCCCGTGCCAGTAGTAAGCATCGCTTTCAACCTCGATCAGATGATAGGCAGGGAGGGGAAGGGTATCTAAATTTGTGATGAGGTTTGGTCTTGGGTTAAGGATCACCTTCCCATTTTCTGCATAGGCGATGCCTTTCACCTCCCTTCCATTTCCTCCTCGGGAGAGATGAGAAAGTAGTTGGGAGAAGGAAATCTCTCCTTCACCTAAGACGATGTAATCGAGATCTTTCACCTCCTTTAAAATTGGCTCTGCCATGAGGGTGAAATGAGTTCCTCCGGCAACCACAATAGAATGAGGTGACAGTCTTTTGCAAAGGTGAATTGTCTCAATGGCCTCTGGTGAGAGGCAGGTTGCAGAGCAGGTAATCCCAATCACGTCCGGTTTCGCTCTAAAAATAGATTCCGAAAGATCCCTCCATGGGTTTTGAAGAGTCGTTGCATCAACGATTTGAACGTCTACCCCCTCCTTCTCCAGATAAGCACCTAAGGAGAGAAGGCCGAAAGAGGGGGTCCACATTCGAAGACCTGGAAAAAGTCGATGGGGAGGATCAATCAGAAGTACCTTCATAAGGTTTCAGATTTAAAGATATTAAACCTCGACCTGTTACTCAAACCCCCAAATATCTCTGGATGGCCCCTATTCTTTCGAGCACCTCTGGGGGAACCCTGTAAAGAAGGTTCCCCTTTAGATCGGTGAGGACATGTGTGGTGGAGCCTGTCGCAATAACTCTACCATTTTCTTGAACCAAAACTCGATATGAGAAGATCAATTTGGCCACCTCTGTTTTCTCCATTGTGGTTTGTATGATGAGGGAATCACCATAGGTGGCTGGAGATTTAAACTGGCAGTTTAACTCTACTACCGGTGCTAAAAGATTTAATGCCTTCAGTTGAGATGGACCCATCTGGAACTTTTGGGTCAGGTCATTTCTACCTACCTCAAACCAAGCCACATAGTGGCCATGCCAGACCATGCCATAGGCGTCGACCTCATAAAATCGAACCTGAAGGGGTGTCTCATGATATTTCATGCTTTCCCCTCACAAAGGAATTTTCCATATCGTTTCAAAACCACGACTAATGGAATTATTAACCCCCATTTCCCCTCTTTACAAAAGGGAGGTTAAGGGTGATTAAAGATTTATTTTTATTCGAAGTTTCATCTTGGCTAAATCAACCTCGAACGGATTTACCGTGAAACTGATTCTTATTCTCTATTCGATCTCCGGTAGAGAAGACCTCTGCCTCACGATTGATCCAACGGATCAATTTTGTAAGGGTCGCCTCCTGTCCTACTTCGACAAACTGGCTAAATCCTTCTTTAATCAACCTCTCCACACATCGATCCCAGTAGACAGGTTTACTAATCTCTTCGGAGAGGAAATCCTTAATCTCCTCTCTCTTTAATGGACGGATCGTCCAATGATTGAGGATAGGAATTTTGGGTTCTTCTATCTTTATCTCCTTAAGGAGGTTCTTTATCTCCTTTCTCAAACATATTAGCATTGGGGTGTGAAGGGCAACATGGAAGGCAAGCCTTGTTGCAGAAATGGCTTTCTTCGAGAGAGCAAGCAAAATGGCCTTCTCCACAGCCTCCACCTCTCCAGAAATAACATAATGCAACCCTCCATTATAATTGGCGACAAAGAGTTTAGACCCCTTGAGATCCTCAAAGATCTTCTTTATTTCTTTGAGAGGCAAACCAATGATGCTTGCCATAGCCCCTGGATGAAGCCTACTTTCTTTCTCGAGCAACTTTCCAATCGATTCCGTAATGAAAAGCCCATCCTCAAAGGAGATGGCCTCTGAGGCAGTCAATGAGGCATAAATCCCCATGCTGTGTTCTGTTAGGATTTCTGGAGTCCAACCTTCTTCTTTCAGTCTAAAGAAGTGAATCATGGAGAGGAGATAGGTTGAAATTTGAAGTTTGAGACATACCTCATTCCCCGACTCCTCCTTTCCTGTCAGGAAACTTAGAAGATTGAGGGAGGTATGCTGAGAGGCCCTCTCTACCAACTCCTTAAAAATAGTATCCCTTCTCAAGGGATGCCCCTCCCATAAAAGGGGTCTTTTCTGAAGTTGACCAGGAAAACAGAAGGCAACTTTCCCCATCATCCTTTACCTTGCTGCTCCACCACATATTGGGCAATCGTTCGGACAGACTGGAAGACCTTTTTTCCTACTTCTGCATCCGGGATGATCACTCCGAATTCTTTCTCCAAACCCAAGACCAGTTCAAGGGCATCGATGGAATCGAGTCCTAAACCCTCCCCAAACAGAGGGGCTTCGGTCTCAATCATTTCAGGGGTCATATCCACAAGTTTCAACCTTTGAATGATGAGTTGTTTAATCTTCTCGATCAGTTTATCATTAGGTTCAACCATTGTTTCCTCTTCGGGATGATTTAGGGATTCAAAGGTTTATGAATTCGAGGATCTGTTACGATTCACTATCTCACTTGAATCTATGCCTTCTCCTCTCTTATTCCCTCCAATAAGGATAAAAATTATACCATTGATCTGGATATTTTTCGATATACTCCTCAAATTTTTTAACCAGTCTCTCCATCCCTTTCCGAAGGGCGACATCCTTACCCTCTTTCTCTGAATAATGAAAGAGGATAGGGGGTTCGATAATCCCACGGTATTTCCTACTCTTCTCCATAACAACAAAGACAGGAAGCACAGGGGCTCCTGTCGCAAGGGCGAGGATGCCCACACCAATTGGAAATGCCTTCTTTCTCCCAAAAAAGTCAAAGGTCATCGTTTTCTGGGATTCAATCCGATCTCCCAACATGGCCACAATCTCATTTCGGCGAAGGGCCTTTACCACATCCAGAATCGCCATGGGTGAATCGTCTTTTGGATCAATATAAAGGATCTGAATCCCCCATCTTCTCCTCATCTCCTCCCTAAAGGACTTGGTCTTCAGATCCCTTTCATCCAAGGTAAGGACATTTACCCTTCCTCCCTTAAAGGAGAAGAGGAGTCCCCCGATCTCCCAATTCCCGAGGTGGGGCGTAATACAGATCACCCCTTTCCCTTTCTTAAGGGCCTCGATCATATACTCCTCCCCTTCCTCATTCTCGACCCAATGGCCAATATTGGAAGGATGGAGGCGATGCATCACCATATAGTCCAAAAGGTACTGTCCATAGTTTTGAAATGTCTTTCTGGCCAGAACATTCAACTTCTCTTCAGACCATCTTCCTTGACTGATCCCTTCCAGATTTCTCCGGATATGTTCTCGAGTCCTTCTCATCAAGAGATAGAAGAGGTCTCCAATGACCACGCTGAAGAATTTTTGAGTCGAACGGGGGATGAGGGTAGAAAAGAATTGAAATAGAAAAAGAAAGACAAATCGAGATAGGATAGGACTCTTTCTCATCTCAACCTCCAAAATAATCCTTTAGGAAACGAAAGAGACCTCCTATTCCCAATCTATGTTTTCGGATATGGTTCCAAATATCCCTGACCGCCCTTCTCGAACGGGTGTAATAAAGGAGGCTTGCCTTAAGGAGAAGCCATTCCAAACGGATAAAGGAAAAATTCCTATGCTTGAAGACGAGGTGTTGCATATCAAAGAAGGACCATGGTCTCCTCCATTTATAAATCCGATCCTTCACCTGTTCATAGAGGACGGTCCCTGGGAAAGGGGTAAGGATCGAAAAGTTAGCCACATTGGTATCGAGCCGTTTGGCGAAACGGATGGTTTCGTGGACGGTTTTGACATTATCGTGAAGCGCCCCAAGGATATAGGAGGCATGGATCTCAAGGCCATGCCTTTTCATCATCTCAACGGTCTTAACGATCTCTTCCAACTCGATACCCTTTCGTAGTTCTTTCAGGACCTCAGGGTTAGAGGATTCGATCCCAACAAAGACTGCCTTAGCCCCTGCCCTAACCATCTCTCTGACCATCTCTTCATTCCGCTCAAGAAGATCGATCCGAGATAAATGCCACCACCAGAGGTCAAGTCTCCTTTCGACAATCCCATGACAAATCTCAACCACTCGCCGGGGAGAGATGGTGAATGTGTCATCCACAAAGGCGAGGGCATTAAAATGGTAACGATGATAAATCTCTTCGATCTCCTTTAGGACCGATGAAACACTTCTGGCTCTCCACCGGAGCCCAAAAAAATTAGAAGAGGCGCAGAAGGTACACTGAAACGGACATCCTCGACTTGTGATCAAAGGGGTAATCGGGCGATCCCCAAGTTTGGTCCTTCTATAATCGTCTAAGTTGATGAGGTGTCGTGCAGGAAAGGGAAGGCTATCGAGGTCTTCAATAAAAGGTCTGGGAGGTGTTCGGTGGACTCTCCCTTTGGACAAGAAACTGATTCCCAGGACAGAATCAAGTCTACCCTCCCTTCTTTCGAGATGTTTCAGAAGTTCAGAAAAAGTAATCTCCCCTTCACGGTGTACAACGAAATCCACCTGACGGGTGGAAAGGATTTCTTCATCCACATAGCCTGGGTGGGGACCTCCCATCACAACGGTACACCCATTGGCCTTTGCCTTTTTAGCAATCCTTAGCGCCTGAGAATATCGTGTCGTATCGGTGGAGATTCCAACAAGATCATATTTCTTAAAATCGATCTCTTCCTTTCTCTGAACCGATAGGTCTTTGACTTCTACCTGGTGGCCTTCTCTCTCTGTATAAGCAGCCACATAGAGAAGTCCAAGCGGTGGGAAAAGGACTCCAACTGCTTTAAGTGTTCCCGTGGGAGCAGGATTGATGAGAAGAACTCGCATAAAAAAATTATGTGCTCACTTTATTTAATCATTTTATCCCTTAAGGATGAAACTGGATTTTTCACTTTGTCAACCTGTTACTACCTGACTATTATACTTTTCGAGTCCCTGTAGCGTTCACAAAGATCACCCCAGCAGGCGACTACCTTCTCGTTTATTATAAGTTGAACCACTTCGCATTGATTCCCACACTCATCACATTCAAATCCGTGGGTAAAGCAGGTCTTCTCTAAAAGGTCAAATCCCTTAAATAAGGATTTAGAGGGCCTTGTCCTCTTAACCAGCTTGGCTGCGCCTATTGCTCCCATCACATCAAAATTCTCCGGGACGAGGAGGGAGGTACCCAGTTCTTTCTCGAAAGCCCTCTGAATCCCCTGATTGGCTGCTACCCCTCCTTGAAATACAATGGGAGAGAGAATATCCTTCCCCCGGCAGACATTGTTGAGGTAATTCTTTACGAGAGACTCACAGAGGCCTGCCACGATATCCTCCACTGGATGGCCCATCTGTTGTTTATGGATCATATCGGTTTCAGCAAAGACCGTGCATCGACCCGCAATTCGAACAGGATGTTTGGATTTAAGGGCAAGGGTCCCAAATTCCTCAATCGAAATTCCAAGCCTACCCGCCTGCTGATCTAAGAATGAACCTGTGCCTGCGGCACAGACCGTATTCATCGCAAAATCTACCACCACCCCATGCCTCAGCAAAATTACCTTCGAATCCTGTCCACCAATTTCAATGATGGTTTTAGCCTCTGGGTAAAGATCAATGACTGCTATCGAATGGGCCGTGATCTCATTCTTGATGAGGTCGGCTCCCACTAAATAAGAAGCAAGATGACGGGCGCTTCCTGTGGTTGCAACTCCATCAATCTGGATCTCTTTACCCCATTGAGCCAAAAGCCTCTCCATCCCTTGTTGAATTGCATCAATGGGGCGGCCACCATTCCGAAGATAGACTCGGCTGAGGACTCGATCAGCCTCATCGATTATCACCATCTTCGTGGTGATAGAACCCACATCAATGCCTAAATAGTTCCCCATAATGACTAAAAGATATTAATCAAAAATTGGAGTTTGCCTATTGAAATTTATCCGAACCCGGTGCTTTTGGCTTTGTGCCTCTTCTTCTCTTCCATCAAATCTCGAAAGGCCTCCAAACGGGTGATCAGTCCTTCCCTTCCTGTATGCTCATCAAAGGAAAGGATGAGAAATGGAGTTTCATTTTCCTTCCCAATCTTCAACCTCCTTTTAATCAACTCCTGAAGAAGTGCATCGATTCCGCACTTGAAGGAGGTGGCAAGAATTACTCCGTCCACTCTTTCTCGAAGGAAATGGAAGACAGCCCCAACGATCTCCCTCCCGGAGGACCAGTATATCTCTTTCGAAAGGTCAGAAACCTGTCGATCAATCTCTGCCTCAGAGACCCCATCAGAGGTGAGAATCTCCATCCCAAGGCCTTTTATGAGACCGGGGAGATCTTTATTAATATCAATATCAAACAGATTATAGGGATGACCGATTAGAGCAACCCGAAAAGTTGATTCTCCTCTCCTGGACAATGGGGTTTGTATATCCACTTCATAAACCTCTCTTGTTGGAAGATGATTGACTCTATGGGCCCACTCCATTTGAAATCTTGAGAAAACGAAGGAAGCCTCTTTGAAGGCCCTATGACTTTCTCTTTTCGATGCCCCAAGCCTCTGGCCAATCCTTAGAAATGACTTAAGCAGGGAAGCCCCTCTCACCCTGAGGTCGATCGTCTCATCGATCACTGGGACTTTCCCCTCTGTAGCCAAACGGACAATGTCCGGAGCCCCCCTAAACTTGGGACACATCATATGGGTTGAATGGAGGCTTACCATGCGAGGCACAAAAAGATATTCCACCTTCCCTACCAAATCCATGCAGTGGGTGACTAAGAGTTTCATAGGGAGACAACTGTCTTCAAAATAAATAATATTCCCTCTCTTACTCACCCCTTTTGAGACGACCACTTCCCAGCCCAAATTTTTAAAGAAAGTGTGCCAGAAGGGATAGTATCGATAAAACATCAAGGAACGAGGAATACCGACACAGGGTTTCGTTTCCATTGCAACATCTCGATGAAGGCCTCCAGGAGGGTAAGAATTCGACCTTCCACCTCTTGCTCATCTAAGATTATAGTGAGGATGGGAATGTCATGATCCTTGCTCACCTTAGTTAAAATCCCGGAGGCAGTTGTCTCAGGCATGCAGGCAAAGGGCATCAGATGGACTATCCCATCATATCCCTCTTTGGATCGGAGGATGGCCTCCCCAATTGAGACATTACACTCTGCACCCACATCATACCCCAGATAAGCCTTAGAGGCCTCGAGGAAACGGCCTCGATCTGAATCCCGATTAGCCCTGTTCTTCCTTAGGCTTCTCAGAATGTGGGTTGAGAACCAGGAGGTTCGTGTCACCTCTGCACCCAATTCCCCCAATTTCTGCTCCACGCCACGGTTGATATGAGGATCCATGACCGTATATAGCTCTCCTACCAATGCAATCTTGAAAGGGATACGAGAAAAATCCTGCTCAGTCTCCTCAAGATAGACCTTTGCTTTCTGGAAGGCCGAATCAAGGTCTTTTGGATTCTTAGCTTCGTCTACCCAGAGGAGACCTTTCTTCAATCTGCTCTGGGTCTCACCTTTCCTCACCTCTTTTGGCCTCACCTTGGCGGCCAACTTCTCCAAGGCCTCGCAGGCCATCATCTTCTTCCATCCCATGTAAAGTCCATATGGAAAGAGAAGGATATTCTTCAGGCCCAACTCCTTCTTCAACTCTTTGGTCTCCTCATAGTTCTTCCAAAGGGCTTCCCATGTCAATCTTGGGGGGATGGTGAGCCATCGATAATGAAGTCCCATATCTTCAAGAATTACTTTCTGGACGAGATCATAAAGACCCAGGCGACAGGGAGGACCACTTCCAACCATCACGATGGTGTCTGCTCCCATCTGAAGGGCCTCGATAAAGTTGCCAAGAATGATTTTAAAAGGAAGGCAGATACATTCGTTCGATTGCTGGACTCCTAAGGCGAGGGTTTTTCGGCTGGTTTCAGGAGGGACGATGTAAGGGATCTGAGCGGTCTCTGCAATCGCCTTGCAGAAGATGTGCATTGTGCCCAGATGAGGAAAGGTGACCTTCATCCATGTCTACCCATTACCTTCTTACCTTCTGAGAGAGGTTGCTCCATCTGAGACCTGTTCTTCTCTTGCCAGGCCTTCTCAGCAATCTCTCCATAAGCCTTTGAATAGGTGTCAATGGCATCCACAAAACGGGTGAAGAGGTCCTCCGCCCCTTCATGGGTAAAGTATTTTGCATGTCTAAGGGCGATCTCCCTCCCCTGCTCAGGATGGTCGATTAAAAGACAGGGTCTAAAAAAATTTTTTGAGAAAGGCTGTCGTGAACGGATCTCTCGAAAAAGCGAAGAATTGAGGGCCTCTGCCAATGACTTCTCTTTAATATTATCCGAAGCGAAATGGCAGAAAACACAAGGCTCCACATCCCCATTGGCATTGACATGAAAGTACTTCCTTCCTGCTGCAATACACCCCTGGGTCAGACATCCGTCATTCCAGAAGTCCACAAAGAGCATGGGCTTTGTTGCTCGAAAATGGATAAGACGCTCCCTCATCCTGTTCCTCTGCTCAGGCGTTGCCATCAGGCTTGGGTCTGCATCTCTTCCAATAGGGATATAATGGAAATTCCACATCAGGATACATCCCATCTTAACCAAAAAATCGATAAAGGCATCGCTGGTTAAAACATCCGTATTTTGGGATGTCTGAGTGGTGGAAACAGCAAAGAAGATACCGGCTTTTCTGAGCCCATCCATCACACGGGTAAGATGTTCGAACTGGCCCTTTCCCCTCCTCGTATCCGTCTCCTTTTCAAAGCCTTCAAGGCTTATAGCAGGAACAACATTCCCCAAGGCCACAAATCGCTGAATCATCTTTTCATCAATTAAAGAACCATTGGTGTAAACCTGAAAAAGGCAATCAGGATATTTCTCAAAAAGGTCGAGAAGATCTTCTCTAATAAAAGGCTCTCCACCTGTTATTAAAATCAAGTAAATCCCCATCTCTTTACATTCCTTTACCAGACGATCCATCACGGAGTAAGGAAGATCCGCCTTTTTAGAATAGTTTGAGGCGTAACACCCGTAACAACGGAGATTACACCGCATCGTTGGGCTGAGCAACATCGCATCAGGTGGATAAAAACCTTTCTCCGCCTCAAAAGCCTTTCTCTGGTTTGTCCCCATCAACAATTGGTTGACGATGAAGTTAGAGATGATTTTTTTTCGGTGGTGGGGATTTGTTTCCTCAAGCACCCTCCTCGCAATGCTAAGGCCTGGGTGATCGGTTTGAAAAAGGTGACGAATCCATCGAATCTTTTCTCGATAGGATTCTTTTTGAGGAATCCTCTCAGCCAGATATGTTAGGCGGATGAAGTTCTCCTTTGAGGCACTGGCTAAAAGAGAAAGAGCACTTGAGGTAAATTTCTCAATGGAATATCGTTTGGCCTTTTGATAAAAGTCCATCTTTTCTCCTTACCAGAGTAGCCCCCGGAGAAATACTTTACATACTAACCAGGTGTCAACTACGGGTCTGAAGTGACTGGAAGGAGTACCATCAATCTTTGGAGTAATAATTGGAAAACTTAACACACTGAACCCCTTTTTGCAAGCCTTAATCAGCAGTTCCAACTCCATTTCAAACCCACTGGTGGTAAGATCAACTTCCTTCAACACCTCAGCCCTAATCAAACGGAACCCCGATTGACTATCCGTAATATCTGAATGGCAGAGTCGAGAGACTGCCTTTGCCCCCAAACGATTCCAGAACCTTCTGAGTAGGGGCATCCTATCGAATTCCCCAAACCTTGAGGCGATGAGGAAATCAGGCTTAACCCTCTGGTAGACTTTAAGGAGGGTCGGAATTTCCATCGGATCATGCTGACCATCTGCGTCCAGGGTGATGACCAATTCATATCCTTTCTCAATAGCATACTTGAAGCCTGTTCTTAGGGCAACTCCCTTCCCAAGATTTTTGGGGTGTTCTAAAAGATGGACAGGATACTTTAGGCCAACCCTCTTCGTCTCATCTGTGGACCCATCGTCCACCACGATGGTATCAAACCCGAGGGATTGAACTTTTTCCAGAACAGGACCGATCGTATCTTGAGCATTATAGGCAGGAATTAGAACACAGACCTTTGGAAAACTCTCCATGGTCTTAACTTTCCTCTCCAATCCTATCTTGATGAAGTGGGATAGAATGGTTTTTAGAAAATAGGAAATCTTTGATCGAACCAAATTCAAAATCACTCAAGACCTGCTCCATCCGTTCCTCAGTCGTTCTGATCTTTCCATAGCAGACAAAACTTTTGATCAAGGGGAGACGTATGGGTGGAGGATGAAAGTCAAAATCAGAGGGATGACAGAAAAGAAGAATGGGATAACCGAGTTGGTTATATTTATAAATGGATCTTTTAATCTTTTGGTATGGAAAGATTCTAAAACCCCATCCTCCACCAATCGGAAGATTTCCTATAGGAGATGACATGACCAGGGGTGGGAACTCTCTGATCTCTCCATGGGGAGTGAGGAGACAATAAGGGATGGTGGGAGCATTGGGAATGCCAATAAAACGAAGCGGAGCAATGCTGGAATCATAAAGAAAGCCATTCTGGACCAATAGATCAATGGCCCAGTAGGAATTCCTCCTCCCCTGACCTGGCGTTGCAAAAAAGTGCAATTTGGAAGAATCTGCCTGTTTAAGGGTTCCACAAATCGACCATTGAGGAGCACGATAACCCACGATCCTCTCTCCGACCAAACTCTCTAAAATATGTTTTGAGTGGAGGAGGTCCTTAAGAAACTCCTCTTTTGTCTGTTTATAAACCTGAAGATGACCATAACCATGGGAGGCAATCTCATGTCCCTCACGCAAGATCATCGTTAATAATTCTGGATTCTTTTCTGCCACATATCCGAGAACAAAGAAGGTCGCTCGAACCCTAAAACGGCTAAAAAGATTAAGTATCTTCTCGCAATTGGTTAGGACTCGGCTCTCGCATCGATCCCATAAAGAGGGTGGAAGAATATGTTCGATATCGCAAATATGGAACCAATCCTCAAGATCCACCGTTAAAATATTCTTAATGGTCATCCTGTTAATATTTTTTCAATCTTAATTTAAAATATTATAACCCAACTTTCTGAATTTTTTAAAATAATCTTTGTCCATCCACTCTAACTTCCAAATAAAACTATTTCTCGTTGTATAGGTTAACCCACCTTTCTACCCGATTCACCAGATGAATGAGGCAATGCGATCGGGGTTTTGATATTTTGGGTCTCATTGTTTTAAAATGGTCAACATCATGAGGAAGCGAGTGGCCATTACAGGAATGGGTATCTTCTGCTCCATAGGGAAGAACGTGAAGGAGTTTTGTCAATCTTTGAAAGATGGGAAAACCGCAATTGGGTCAATCACCCTCTTCGATACCTCAAAGTATCCTTCAAGAATTGGAGCAGAGATTAGGGATTATCGTCCTGAGCAATACTTTGAGAAAAGGGAGTTGAGAAGGCTTTCAAGAACAGACCAGTTTGCCCTGATCTCAGCAGAAGAGGCAGTAAGGTCATCTGAAATCCAATCCTACTACTCCTCAGATGAGGTGGGTGTCTGTCTGGGAGCAGGAGCAGGGGGGATGATGGAAGCAGAGATCTATCATCGAGAGGTCCTTCTTAAAGGGACCTCTAATCCCTCCCTTATTCTTCCATTTATCCCGAGTTTCACAACCACTTCTATCTCAAAGCGTTTTGGATTTTCAGGCCCAAAGATCACGGTGACGACAGCCTGCAGTTCCTCCGCTACCTCCATTGGGTACGGGGCAGATCTCATTCGGAAGGGAAAGTGCAAAGCGATCCTATGTGGGGGAAGTGAGGCACTGAGCGAACTAACCTTTGGTGGATTTAACTCCCTAAGGGCAATGGATCAAAATCCTTGTAAGCCTTTCGACAGGAGAAGGGCTGGGATGAATTTAGGAGAAGGAGGGGCGATCTTGATCTTAGAAGACTTTGAGGAGGCCAAGAGAAGAGGAGTCAAAATCTACGCAGAGTTTTTAGGCTACGGGATAGGTGGAGAAGCTTATCATATCACAGCACCAGAGCCATCTGGATCCGTCGAGGCTTGGGTAATGATGGATGCAATAAGAGAAGGTGGTATTACCCTTGAGGAAGTAGATTATATCAATGCCCATGGTACTGGAACGCCACTTAATGATAAGGTCGAAACCCTCTCCATCAAGAAGGCCTTTGGTAAGAAGGCGTATTCTATTCCTGTGAGTTCAATCAAATCTATGGTGGGCCACTGTTTGGGCTCTGCTGGAGCCATTGAAGCAGTAGCCTCCGTGCTTTCCATTTCTGAAAAATTCATTCCTCCCACACTATTTTATCAGCAAGGTGATGAAGATTGTGATCTCGACTATGTCCCTCATAGATCCCGTCAAAAAGATGTAAGGATTGTCCTTTCCAATTCCTTTGCCTTTGGTGGAAATTGTACTGCTTTGCTCTTCGGAAATATAAAAAAAGGAGGTTATTTGTGACTGGAGAGAAGATTCAATATCACTCAAATGGGAGGCTAAACGTCCCGGATCAACCCATCATTCCTTATATAGAGGGAGATGGGGTAGGACCAGATATATGGAAGGCATCGGTTCGAGTCTTCGATTCCGCGGTAGAGAAATCCTATGAAGGCAGAAGAAAGGTTCACTGGTTGGAGGTCCTGGCTGGAGAGAAGGCCTTTCATCTTAAAGGAGAGTGGGCCCCAGAGGAGACCATCGAAGCAATTCAGGAATATAAGGTTGGTATTAAAGGGCCCCTGACCACTCCGGTTGGTGAAGGGATTCGTAGCATCAATGTCCTTTTACGTCAGAGACTTGACCTTTATGCCTGCATCAGACCCATTCATTACATCCAGGGCACACCGAGTCCCTTAAAACATCCTGAAAAGGTGGACCTTGTTGTTTTTCGAGAAAATACAGAAGACCTTTATGCTGGAATTGAATGGAAAGAGGGTTCTAAGGAAGCGTTACGCGTAAGGGAGTTTCTCGAGAGGGAAATGGGCCAAAAGATAAGAGAGGATTCCGGCATTGGCATAAAGCCCATCAGCCGCTTTGGGACAAAGCGATTGGTAAGGAAGGCCATTCAATATGCACTCTCACACAATCGAAGCAGTGTCACACTGGTTCATAAAGGCAACATCATGAAATTCACCGAAGGGGCTTTTCGGGACTGGGGATATGAGGTGGCGAGGGAAGAATTTGGAGATCATGTCATCTTTGAAAATGAATTAATGGATGGGGCAAAGAAAAGAATCCCCTCTGGAAAGATTCTGATTAAAGACCGTATTGCAGATGCCATGTTTCAGCAGGTGCTGTTGAGGCCTGAGGAGTATGATGTTTTGGCCATGCCCAATCTCAATGGAGACTATATGTCCGATGCCCTGGCTGCTCAGGTAGGAGGTCTTGGAATGGCTCCTGGAGCAAATATAGGAGATCGCTATGCGATCTTTGAGGCCACCCATGGGACTGCACCAAAATATGCAAATCAGGATATGATTAACCCAGGATCTCTTATCCTTTCAGGAGCGATGATGTTCGATTATTTGGGATGGAAAGAAGTGGGCAATAGAATTGTCACCGCTTTGAAAAAAACGATCTCTGAAAAGATTGTCACCTATGATCTTGCCCGCCAGATGAAAGGGCCAAAGAGAGTCAAATGCTCGGAATTCGCCTCTGCGGTCATTGAAAGGCTTTGACAACATTTCTGATTTCAGTTTAAATTAATAGTTGAGTCTCTTCTCTGGAGAGTAAAAATTGGTTGAAACGAAGAAAAAGAGGCAAGAACCAAAGGTCAACATTGACATCTATAAGGCTTGGTGCAAGGCATGTGGGATATGCGTGGCCTTCTGTCCCACGGGCGTATTGGAGAAAGACGAATCAGGGTATCCTTTTGTCAAGGATATTGAAAAATGTATCAATTGTGGATGGTGTGAGATTCGATGTCCTGATTTTGCGATCACAGTGGAGAAGAGGGCAAAAGTAAGTAGGACAGGAGAAGAAAGGGTTGAAAGAAGGGATGAAACAGCAAAGGGTGAAGAAGAGATCGGGCCCGAAAGAAGTATTACTGCAGGGGAATGAGGCTGTTGTAGAGGGCGCACTTAGAGCGGGCTGCCGCTTTTTTGCAGGCTATCCCATTACTCCTGCAACGGAGATCTCAGAGATTCTCTCCGTGAGGCTCCCTCAACTGGATGGGACCTTCATTCAGATGGAGGATGAGATTGCAAGCCTTGGAGCGGTTATCGGTGCCTCCCTCGCAGGAACAAAATCGATGACCGCCACCAGTGGCCCTGGATTCTCATTAATGCAAGAGAATCTCGGCTTTGCCATCATCGCAGAGGTTCCCTGTGTGATTGTCAATGTGATGCGTGGAGGACCAAGTACAGGGCTTCCAACCTTTCCCTCTCAGGGCGATGTGATGCAGGCCAGGTGGGGAACCCACGGGGATCACCCCATCATTGTTCTTTCAGCATCCACTGTTAGTGAATGCTATGAGATGACGATCAAAGCCTTCAACCTCTCAGAAAAATTTCGAAATCCGGTCATCCTTCTGATCGATGAGGTGGTGGCACATATGCGTGAAAAGGTGGCCCTTCCTGAGGGTGAGATCGAAATCTTTAACCGAATTAAACCCACAGTCCCCCCTGAATGGTACATTCCATTTGAGGATACTCCGAGCGGAGTGCCTCCGATGGCCAATTTTGGTGAGGGCTACCGATACCATGTCACCGGGCTCACTCATGATATCCGTGGCTTTCCTACCTCCAGACCGGATGAGATAGGACCCTTTATTCAAAGGCTTCATCGGAAGATCAGCCAGCATTTTTCCGAGATTCAGATGGCTGAATTTTTCAAAACAGATGATGCAGAGATCACCATCATTGCCTACGGGTGTGTCGCTCGGTCCTCAAAAAGGGCTGTCCTTGAGGCAAGGGAAAAGGGGATAAGGGCAGGGTTTCTCAAACTGATCACGATCTGGCCCTTTATGAGGTCTGCGGTGGAGAAGGTGCTTCAACATTCAAAGGTTCTCATCGTTCCAGAGATGAATATGGGTCAGATCTCAAGAGAGGTAAAGCGGGTCAATCGAGGGATGGCCAAGGTCTTGACATTAAACAAGGTAGACGGGACGATCATTACGCCAGGAGAGATTTTAAGCAGAATCATGGAGGTTGCCTGATGTCTGAAGTGACAAAATTGATCCATAAATATCTTAGACATGATAAGAAATTTCCCCATGTCTGGTGTCCAGGTTGCGGGATTGGAATCATGCTGGGTGCACTGATTCGGGCCATCGACCGTATTGGATATGAGAAGGATGAGGTAGTGTTGGTCTCTGGAATTGGTTGTTCGGGAAGGCTTCCAGTCTATGTCGATTTCAACACCCTCCACACTACCCACGGCCGAGCACTCACTTTTGCCACAGGCATAAAGTTGGCTAATCCAAATCTTAAGGTGATTGTAATCATGGGCGATGGAGATGCGGTTGCCATTGGCGGGAATCACTTCATCCATGCAGCCCGAAGAAATATCGATGTGACTGCCCTCATTGTCAACAATCATATATATGGGATGACAGGAGGACAGTACTCTCCCACAACTCCTTATGGAATGAGGTCTGCCACCACACTTTATTCCAACATCGAACAGGCCTTTAAAATCTCCGAACTCGCGGTCACTGCCGGGGCAGTATTTGTGGGAAGAGGGACTGTCTATCATGCCAAACTCTTGGACAGCCTGATGGAGAAGGCCTTTTTGAAACCTGGCTTCTCTGTGGTTGAGGTAATCGCCCATTGCCATACTCAATATGGAAAGATAAATCGTCTGGGTTCTGCTGTGGAGATGATGCAGTGGCAGAGGGACCATGCGGTTCCTGTTGAGAAGGCCTTAAAAATGAAACCCGAAGAACTTGAAGATAAGATCCTGATCGGGGTGTTGGTTGACAAAGAACTTCCTGTTTATCAGGATGAGTATGAAAAGATTAGGGAGAGGGCTAAGGCAGAAGTGGGGGCATAGAGATGGGGTTTCGGTATGAGATCAGACTGAGTGGTTCAGGAGGCCAGGGCCTGATCCTGATGGGCATTATCTTGGCCGAGGCAATAGGCATTTATGAGAAAAAATATGTGGCTCAAACCCAGAGTTATGGGCCAGAGGCAAGAGGAGGGTCGAGTAAATCTGAGGTGATTATCAGTGATGAGGAGATCGATTATCCCAAGGCCATGAAACTTGACTTTCTTCTTGCCATGAACCAAAGATCCTGTGATGAGTATTACCCTGACCTCAAAGAGGATGGAGTTTTGCTGGTGGATTCAACCTTTGTCTCGCAAGTTCCCACCCCTATGGCCTATCAGATTCCATTCACCAGGATCGCCAGAGAAAAATTTAAGAGGGAGGTAGTAGCCAATATCATTGCCCTTGGAGCGCTCACTCAACTCACCCCGATTGTCTCCCGAAGGTCAATGGAGATGGCTGTACTTAATCGTGTCCCAAAGGGGACCGAAAAATTGAACCGCGATGCCCTCAGGGCTGGGATCTCGGCCGCTAAGAAGGCAAAGAAGGATTTGATGAAAAGAGAGGTTCTTCCATCCATTCCAAAAGAGGACCTTTTGGACTCTTATTGATCATGAAGAGGAACTCCTTGATCTACTCCCTGACCAAAAAACTTGCCCAATTGGTTTTTTCCATTTTTTATCAAATGGAGATTTCAGACAACCAAGACCTTCCAGAGAAGGGGCCTGTGGTCATTCTTCCAAAACATCAATACTGGACCGATATTCCGATCGTAAGCCTTGTCTTCAAGCAATTGCTCTATTTTGTTGCGAAGAGAGAATTGTTTGAATATCCATTGATCCGTGATTATCTTTTACTCTTGGGCGGGATTCCTATAGATCGGAGACAGACCATAAAGACTTTAGATTCATTTAAAAATCTCCTCAACCTGTTAAGAGCAGGGGAGAAGATTGTGATCTTTCCAGAAGGAACCTATTTTAGAGAAGGCGTGGGTGGAGGAAAGAGTCGGTTGATTCAGATGATCTTGAAGCTCCAGGAGGAATTAAAAGAAAAGATTCCCTTTGTCCCCGTAGGGATTCATTATGGAAGGAGAGTAGGGTTGAGAAGGCGAGTGGAGATACGGATTGGTCCACCTCTATTCGCAGAAAAGGAATCAGATGCTCCCTACCTTACGGAGAGGGCTATGGAAGAGATCAGCCTTCTTTCAAAAATGCCAAAATGTTCAGCCTGAGCCCCGACTATAGGAATGATGATTCAGATTCCCATATCGATTTTTAACTTTGTCCTGCAATCAAAATTCTAAGATAAGGAGGTCATCATGCCAAGGCGTGAGAGGGAAAAAGAACTGGCAAGAAGAAGAAAAAGAAGGGAGAAAAGGAGAAAACTTAGGGCAAAGGGCTTACTGCCCCCAACCCATGAAACCCCTAAGCAAGGGTTAAAAGAGACTGAAAAGAAACAGCCAGAAAAAAAACCTCCTAAAGAAACAACGGTTGAGGTTTCAAAGGAGGAACCTGGATCTGTTCCTTCAGAGGGCTGATTTGCAAATCTTTTTCCTTATGGTTAACCTTGCTTTATCTCTGTGCTTTCAGGCGGCCTGTATACAAGATTATCGATCAATCTTGTTTTTCCTACAAAAGCAGCAAGGGCAATAACAACCTCTCCTTTAATCTCACTTACCTTTTCTAAGGTGGTCGAATCGCAGAGCTCAACATAATCTATCTTAATGAGAGGCTCAGAACCGAGAATATGAAAAACCTCTCCTAAAATCCTTTCAGCCCTTCGCTCACCTTTTTCAAGAAGTCCTCTTGCCCTTTCTAAGGAACGATAAAGCAGAGGAGCAACCTCCCTCTCCTTTGGCTGCAGATAGGTATTTCTTGAACTCATCGCCAGGCCATCGGGTTCTCTCACCGTTGGCATACCTAAGATTTCAATATCCATATGAAGGTCTTTCACCATCTGCTTGATCGTTACAAGTTGTTGATAATCCTTCTGCCCAAATATAGCCACATGGGGCATTACAATATTGAAAAGCATGTTGACAACAGTGGTCACCCCTTGAAAGTGAGTGGGTCTGGACCGACCGCAAAGCCCCTGCGTTACCTTATCCACCCTGACAATCGTCTGATGGTCAGGAGGATACATCTCTATGGCCTCTGGAGCAAAGAGGACATCGACCCCAACCTCTTCTGCCATCCTGCGGTCCCTCTCAAAATCCCTCGGGTACATCTCAAAGTCCTCGGAGGGACCAAACTGGGTGGGGTTGACAAAGAGACTTACCACCAACAAATCCCCTCTCCTCCTGCCCTCCCTCATTAAACTTAGGTGACCCTCATGAAAGAACCCCATGGTGGGGACAAAGGCAATTGTTTTACCCATCTGCCTCGCCTTAGAAGAGATAGAGGACATCTCTCGGGGGCTCTTAACAATTCTCATATTACTTAAACTCTCCCTTATTTAGATCTCATCGGGATAAAATACCATGTCCCCTTCTTCATCTGCTTGATCTCTCGGACCAGTTGATCAAAATCCTCTTTCCGGTCAACAAAATTGATCTCATTCGTATCCACTACTAATAGAGGGGTCTGTTCATAATGAAAGAAATAGTAGTTATAGGCCTCGGTCAGCATCTTCAGATAATCTAAGTCGATCTCCTTCTCGTAGGTGTGATTTCTTGATTTGATCCGATAAAGAAGGACCTCAGGTTTTGCCTGGAGGAAGATGACCAGATCTGGAGTAGGAATCTGTCCGGTTAAAAGTTGGTAGATCTGTTCATAGAGGGCTAACTCATGATCATCTAAATTGAGGGAAGCAAAGATTCGATCTTTGGCAAAGAGGTAATCGCAGAGGGTCATTTGATTGAAGAGATCGAGCTGGGCAATCTCCCTCTGCTGTTGGAAACGGCTCAATAGAAAGAAGAGTTGAGTTTGAAAGGCATATTTTTTTCGGTCCTGATAGAACTGAGGAAGAAATGGATTCTCCTCGGGTTTTTCTAAGACACAACGGGCATTAAACTCCTTGGCTAAAAGTTTTGCTAAACTCGTCTTCCCAACACCAATGGGTCCTTCTATAATAATATATCGGAACATAGACCTCTCCGGGCATTTAAAATCTTCTACAATATATCCTATGAATTATTGTTTCATCCTTTCTCCCAATTCTTTAGACCTCTGGGTGGCTGCAATCACAGCGTTGATTAAGGTTTTCCTCAACCCTCCTTCCTCAAGTTTATATAGGCCTTGCGCTGTTGTTCCTCCGGGGGATGTTACCCTCTCTCGAAGAAGCGCAGGATGTTCTCCTGTCTCTAAGAGGAGTTTTACAGCGCCTTTTACCGTCTGAGTGGCCAGTGTAAAGGCCTGGGACCGAGTCATACCCAAAAGCACACCCGCATCGGTTAAGGCCTCTATCATCAAAAAGATATAAGCAGGTCCGCTTCCACTCAATCCCGTAACCGCATCCATCAAGGGTTCGTGAATGATAATCGACCTTCCCACACAATTAAAGATGGATTGGGTTAATTGAATATCTTCTTCAGAAGAGAGATTCCCAGGGGCGATGGCAGAAGCCCCTTCCTGGACAAGGACAGCAATATTGGGCATTACTCTGATGAGTCGAAGTGGTTTCCTTGCATAGGCCTCGATGACATAAAGAGGGACTCCAGCCGCTATGGAGATAAGTAGTTTCGATGCATTTAGGGAGTCCGCCATCTCTTCAATGACCTCCTTCATCGATTGTGGTTTCACACAGAGAAGGATGGGGTCACACTGGGAGGCGATCTGCTGGTTATTGGTAGCCTTTTTTACACCGTACTTCTTTTGAATAAATTGTAACCTCTCTCCATCCGAATCGAAAACCAAAACTTGCTCTGGGGATAAAAATTTGGCCCTTATCAAACCTGAAATCAAGGCCTCCCCCATATTTCCTGCCCCTACAAAACCAATCTTTCTGCCCTTTTTCATAAGACCGCTCCTAAGGATTGGATTTGAATTATTCTTATCACAACCTCTTTCTTTTTTCTATTAAAATTTGACACCCCCTTCCAAGGGAATATAAAATACTTTATAAAATCCTTAAAGGGTAGAGAAAGGTGGTTGGATTTATGGAAGGAGATTTATCTTATAAATTATTAGAAAAAAAGATCCAAGAACTTGAAAAAAGGTTAAAACAATATGAGCAGAAAGAGTCCCAGCATGACCTCCAAGAGGTGATGAAACGTCTGGAAAAGATTGCAGAGATGGGAGATGATGGGATTATCGTATTTGACGAAAACTATAAGATTGAGTTTGCCAATACGGTCGCCTCTGAACTGACTGGCTATCCCAAAGATCAATTATTGGGTATGGATTTCCGAAAGCTTCTGACTGAAAAAGATATCGGTTACCTTGACAAGATGCATTCTGAAGTTGGGACGGACGAGAGCAAACGGGTCTGTACGGAAATGGAAGTATTGACCCAGAAGGGAAAGAAGATGGATGCAGAGGTCTGCATTACAATTTCACGAATGGAAAAGGGTGGCGTAAAGACCTATGCATATCTGAGGGATATCACTGAAAGAAAGAAGATGGAGAGAAAGATCCGTGAGGCCACGAAACGTTTTGAGAAGATTGCAGAGATGGGAGAGGACGGAATTATTGTCTTTGATGAAGATTCAAGGATCGAATTTTCAAATACCAGGGCCTCTGAAATTCTTGGCCTTCCTAAAGATCAAATCATCGGGAAAGAATTCTTCTCCCTAATTGGTAAAAGAGATGAGGAGTTCTTAGAGGAAATGGTTTTGAAGGGCGAGGGAATGGGAGAAAAGGTCTGTACAGAAATGGCCCTCATTACCCCTGAGGGCTATATCAAAGATGCGGAGGTCTGCGTCGCCCCATCTCGCTCTGATGACGGCCGGATTAAGACCTATGCTTATATTCGGGATATCACCGAGAGAAAGAAGTTTGAAAAGGAGTTGAAGGCTTCGGAAGAAAAGTATCGAAGACTATTTGAAAGGGTTCGGCACGGCCTATTTATAAGCACAAAGGAGGGACGCTTTGTTGATTGCAATCAGGCCCTGCTCGAAATTTTAGGTTACTCTATAAAAGAAGAATTCCTAAATATCGACATTGCCAAAGACCTTTATGTGAATCCAATGGATCGAAAGACCTTCCAAGAACTGGTTGAAAAAACGGGTTATGTTAAAGATTTTGAGGTAGAGTTCAAAAAGAAAGATGGCCAGAGGATTACAGTCCTTCTCACGGCTACCGCCATCAAGGACGAAAACGGCCAAACCATTGGTTATGAAGGCCTCAACATCGATATCTCTGACCGAAAGAGGATGGAAAAGGAACTGAAAGAGGCCAATGAGTTCTTAATGAATCTTATTGAGAGCTCCGTCGATGGGATTATCGTGACAGATATGAAGGGTAATATTCTCATTTTTAATAAGGGAGCGGAAAATATCTTAGGTTATAAGTCAGAAGAGGTGGTTGGAAAGATGAATATCCGGAGCATCTATCAACCAGGTGTTGCTGAGGAAGTGATGGCAAAACTTAGAAGCCCTGATTACGGAGGAGTGGGAAGATTGACCTCCTTCCCCATCATCCACAAAAGGAAGGATGGTGAACTGGTAGAGGGAGATCTTTCTGCAGCGCTCGTCTATGATGACGAAGGTAATGAGGTAGCAAGTGTCGGGATATTTAAAGACCTGAGGGAGAGATTGAAGATGGAAAGGGAACTTCAGAAGATCCAGCAGGCCCTCCTTCAATCTGAAAAATTGGCAGCAATGGGCAGGCTTACATCCCAGATTGCCCATGAACTAAATAATCCAATCTACGGGATTATGAACACCCTGGAACTCCTCAAGACAGAGATCCCACCAACAAGCAAAAGGCGGAGGATCCTGGATCTATCCCTTTCTGAGGCCCAGAGGCTTGCAGAGATGCTTCGAAACATGCTCAGTTTTTCAAAACCTGAAGAGGAGGTTAGAAGACCTGTTCGTATCAATGAGCTAGTTGAAGGAATCCTTTTAGTGATGGATAAACAGATGAGGGAATCGAACATCAAAATTGAGACTTTTCTCGATGATCAAATTCCAGAAGTGATGGCCTCCACCAATCAGATGAGACAAGTGCTTCTGAATATGTTTAAAAATGCAAAAGAAGCCATGCCGAGAGGAGGTACACTTACAGTCCAAACAAGGAGGGAGGACAATAAAGTCTCCATCCACATACAAGACACAGGCATGGGAATTCCAGAAGGGATCAGAGATAAAATTTTCGATGCCTTTTTCACCACGAAACAGGCAGTAAAAGGAGTGGGATTAGGTCTTTCTGTATGCTATGGAATTATTAAGGATCACGGTGGAGAGATCAAGGTGGAGAGCGAAGAGGGAAAAGGAACCCATTTCACCATCCTCCTTCCCATTTAAAATTTAAAGAACGACTTTAATGGTTATCGCAAGATAAAGGTTATTCTGAAAGCCACCTCAAAACTCGAAAATGAAAGGCTGACAAATTAAGACCTTCCATCTCACAGAAGATTTTAAAAAAATCTCTCCCCCGAAGAAAATAAACCATCTCTTTAAAGAAAATTGCAACAATAAATCCTTTCCCCGAAGAAGGATCCAATCCCTTCTCTTTGAGGTATTTGACTAATTGTGGATAAATTCTGTCTCTTAAATATTCCCATCGATCATTCTCCTTTATCACCACCTCATAGAGAATAAAAGACCCTTCTCCCTTTTCCCTTAACTCATAAGAAATCTTATTATGGCTCAACACAGAATTTTGTGGTAGCTTTTCCATGGAGTAAATTGTGACATC
>JBBIRM010000014.1:0-32073 GCA_037441765.1 Deltaproteobacteria bacterium
TTCCAGTTTTTAGGGAAACCTATTTTCCATGATCACTTTCAGGAGAAGAACCAAACTTTTTAAGGATAACCCTAATCGGCTAAAACTTGCCGTGTCCCTGTGTGAGAGTTCTGAAAAAGTTCTTGAAATGAATTTATTGATGTAGGTTTATTAAGGGATGAAAAAAACCCTACCCCTCTTAATATCGATATGATACAATTCAGGCCAACCAGGAGGTCATCTCCTAAAAGATATTTATAACAAACCGAAAGCCTGATGGCACACCCCTTTCCAGAAAATTCATTTTGAGAAATATGAGGAGGCTGTGATGGACAAAAAGATAAAAATTGATTTGAATTCGGATGTAGGAGAAAGTTTCGGTGCCTACAAATTGGGACTTGACGAAGAAGTAATCCCTTACATCACATCGGCCAATATTGCTTGTGGTTATCATGCAGGCGACCCGGGGGTGATGAGAAAAACTGTTGCTTTAGCCAAACAATTTTTCGTTGAGATAGGAGCCCATCCCGGGTTTCCAGATCTCATGGGATTTGGAAGGAGAAACATGGATGCCACCCTTGAGGAGATACAGGATTATGTCATTTATCAAACAGGGGCTCTGTGGGCCTTCGCCCGTTCTCATGGAATGAAACTTCAACATGTAAAGGCTCATGGGAGCCTTTACAATATGGCAGTTGCCAATCCAAAAATATGGAAGGCGATGGCTGAGGCATTGGTAAAAGTGGATCCAGAATTAATATTGGTTGTTCTTGCCTCTTCTCATAGAGAACCGCTTCTCGAGATTGGGAGACGCTATGGCATCCGGATCGCTTTTGAGGCCTTTCCGGACAGAGCATATCATCAAAATGGTTCTTTGGTTTCCAGGAGAGAAAAGGGGGCAGTCATTCATGATCATGAACTGGTTGCTCAGAGGGCACTGAAAATGGCCCTCGAGGGAAGAGTGGTTTCCATTGAAGGGAAGGAGATTGAACTAAAACCGGATACGCTCTGCGTTCACGGAGATAATCCCTCAGCGGTTCAAATGGTAAAAAAGATTCGAGAGGAACTTAAGGCCTCGAGAGTCGAAGTGATAGCCATGAAGAATTTTATTTGATAATGCAGAATGTATATTTAGGATTTAATTCTGAATTCCGAATTTTGAATTCTAAAATCCAGACAAATGGCACACTATCCTGAAATCATCTTCAGGTTAATGGGAGACAGAGGACTCCTCCTTGAGTTTGGAGACGAAATTAGCCTGAAGGTCAACCAGAAGGTGAGGAGAATGAACCTTGCTCTCAAGAGAGAAAAAATAGAAGGTTTGATTGAAACAGTCCCAACCTACCGTTCCTTGCTAATCATTTACCACCCTCTGCTCATCTCCTTAGAAGACCTAAAAAGAAAAATAAAGGAGATTGAGACAGGCTTGGAGGAAATTGAGCTACCCCAACCGAACCTTACCCGAATCCCTGTAGTCTATGGTGGCCCTTATGGCCCAGATTTAGAAGAGGTGGCAAAACATTGTGGCCTCACTCCTGAGGAAGTGATCCGACTTCACTGCAGTGTCACTTACCATATCTATATGATTGGTTTCATGCCCGGTTTTCCATATATGGGAGAACTCCCTGATGCCCTTGTAACCCCACGACTAAAAACGCCAAGGCTTTCTATCCCTTCAGGCTCAGTGGGGATTGCACAAAAACAGACAGGAATCTACCCATTGGAGAGTCCGGGTGGTTGGCGAGTGATCGGTCGAACCCCCCTTAAGATGTTTGATCAAAATAAAGAACCACCCTCTCTTCTTCAAATGGGTGATCTTGTCCAGTTTTATCCCATCAGCGAAAAAGAGTTTATAGAATGGGAGATAGATGAATCCTGAAGGTAAAACTTCAAATTTAGATTTCATTACTACTTGAAAAATGAAACCTATCGCCTCTCTTGAAGTGCTACAACCCGGTGTCTTAACCACTCTCCAGGATTTGGGTCGATACGGATTCAGCCAGTTCGGGGTTCCTCCCTCTGGTGCAGTGGATCAATTTTCTCTTAGAGTTGGAAATCTATTGGTTAACAATAAAGAGGAAGAGGCCTGCCTTGAAATCACCCTGATGGGTTTGAAGTTGAAAGTTTTAAGGGAGGTTGTGATTGCCATCACCGGAGGAGATCTCTCACCAACCCTGAATGGGGAGGCACTCGATATGTGGAAGACACACCTTCTTATTGAAGGAGATATCCTTGAGTTTAAAACTGTTCGAAGAGGATGCAGGGCCTATCTGGCCATTTTTGGAGGATTCGATGTCCCAAAAATTATGGGGAGCAAATCCACTTACCTCTCAGGGAAGTTCGGTGGATATGAGGGAAGGCCCCTAAGATGTGGTGACATCCTATATACCTTTGACCTCCCCATTCCTTTAAACAGATTGGGACTTCGATTTCCAGAAGAAGATATCCCTTCTTTTAATAAAGAAGTCATCCTAAATGTAATCCTTGGACCCCAGGATGATCATTTTACAGAGAAAGGAATTAAAACCTTTTCTTCCTCTCCCTATCGGGTCACTCCACAAAGTGATCGAATGGGCCTGAGATTGGAAGGCCCCCAAATTGAGAGACGGTCAGATGTCGAAGAATCCATCATCTCAGAGGGTATGATGCCAGGTTCAATTCAAGTCCCTGGAGATGGGAAGCCCATCCTCATCCTTACAGAATTGGTCACAGGGGGGTATACAAAAATTGCCACTGTTATTTCTACGGACCTCCCTAAGGTCGCACAACTTAAGCCTGGAGATTGGATTTGGTTCCATCCTGTCTCAATTGAGAGAGCCCATCAACTTCTCAGACAACAGGAAGAGAAAATTAAGAATTTCATAAAAAGAGCGATTAATTAAAAGGACTTTTAAGATTATTCAAGGTTCATTTGAACTGGAAGAAGATCCCGTCCTCAAAGTCTCAGAGGCAACAGAAGAATAAGGGGAAGTCTCCACTCTCTTCTGCCTTGACCGCCATCTCGATCTCTGGGACCCCCTGGCCTTTGAGGTAGTTCTCACTCTCTGGCTCTTCATCTCTTTTTGCTTTTCCTCTTCATTCGTCTTTCCCTCTTCCTTACCAAAACCCACGATTACATAGGTTCCACTTCTCGAATCGGTTCGAAGACGAATAATCCCTTCCTTCTCTGCATCCTCCAAAAGATCGCTGAAGGTTCGGTAACCATGGTATGATTCATTAAAAGAAGGCCTTTTTCTTTTCATAGTCTCTTTTACAAGAGAGGACCAGAGGACTTCTTTATTCTCACGAACCAAGGCGACCACTGAGTCAACTAAGAGTTGAAAGGCCTCTCTTTTCTTCTCAGGGAGGTCTCTTTCAATCTTTGGAGGAGTCCCAATGGGACTTTCCAGATCTTCGTAGTAGATGAATTCATCACAATTATCGATCAAAAGATCAGAACTTGATTCCTTCATCCCAAGCCCAATCACCCTTTTTCCATTCTCCTTGAGTTTGGAGACGAGAGGAGAGAAATCACTATCGCCAGAAACGATGACAAAGGTATCAATATGTTCCTTGGAGTAGCAGAGGTCAAGGGCATCGACACAGAGCCGGATGTCTGCAGAGTTTTTCCCTGTGATGCTCCGTTTGGGGATCTCAATCAACTCAATGGCTGCCTCATGAAAGGGTCTCTTATACTCTGCATACTCGATCCAATCGGCATAGGCCTTCTTGCTGACGATCTTTCCTTTCTCTACCAATCTGCTCAAGACCTTCTGAATCTCAAACTTTTTATCTTTCTTACCTTTGAAGCCAAGGGCAAGATTTTCAAAATCAATAAAAACTGCAAGCGCATGCTCCCCTTCGTCCATCTCATTCCCCCATTTATTTTTTGGAAATCATACTACAAATAGACCATCTTGAGCAAGCCTGCAAAGGGATTATTTACACTAAGGAGTCAAGAGAAATGCTTATGAATTTTCATTCTAACAATTTTTATCTAAATTGAGCGATTCTAAATTGTCATTGCGAGGCGAAGACGAAGCAATCTCGATTTTATATGAGATTGCCACGCACCATTTGGGTGCTCGCAATGACTGATAAATAAAGGCTTTTAGTAAAAAATCGCTCAATTTAGGTTTTATGTAGGGCAAGCCTTTAGGCTTGCATATCATTCATTCATTTTAAAGCAAGGCTAAAGCCTCGCCCTACAAAATTTGGTTATGGGTGAAAAATTTCATATATTTTGATAAGGTCTTTAAAAAATAAGCACTTTAACCCTTGAATCCTTTTTAAGCAACTAAATTGGAAAAGAACCATGAGGTTTTTTAACCAAGAAATTGGAAAGAGTAAAGTTTTTCTTTAAGGCCTTTTTCAATCTCACGGATGTGATCAGGGCCACGTGTCTCTAAAACTAAAATCACCTTTGAGAACCCGATAGGAATATACCTGGTGGCCCTTTCGTGGATGATGTGGAGGATGTTGGCCCTTAACTGGGCGATGAGGTGGGTGAGTTTGCTTAGAGAACCTGGAACATCTCTTAGAAGAAACTGGATGCGGATCATCCTACCAGTTCGGGTTAATCCCTTTTCAATGATTCGGTCAAGGAGATGAACATCAATATTCCCACCACTTATCACAAGAACGATCCTTTTGGCCTTGACCCTTCCCTTTTTTGACAATAAAGCGGCCAGTGGAGTAGCCCCTGCACCTTCAGCAATTACACGTTTTCTCTCCATCAACATCAAGATGGCTGAGGCAATCTCTTCCTCCCCAACTGTGACTAACTGATCTACCTTCTCCCTAATAATTGGAAAGGTGATATCTCCAATTCTCCCTACTGCAATTCCATCGGCAAGTGTGGGTTTAACATTTACCTTCACGATCCTTCCTCTTTTTAATGAAAGATAGGCTGATGGGGCATGGGTTGATTGAACTCCAATGATCTTTACTCCTGGCCTTCTCTTTTTAACAATGGTTGCCACACCCGAGATCAACCCTCCCCCTCCCACAGGGAGAACAATCGCTTCAATCCCTGGAACCTCCTCAAGAATCTCAAACCCGATCGTTCCCTGACCAGCAATCACATCCTCATCATCAAAGGGGTGAATAAATACCTTTCCTTCCCTCTCCAATTTTTGAGCATAACCAAGGGCCTCCTCCATATTCTGGCCATGGAGCAAAACCTCTCCTCCGTAGGACCGTGTGGCCATCTGTTTGGCAAGCGAAGTCCCTTCAGGCATCACAATGGTCGAATGGATTCCAAGCAGAGAGGAAGCCATAGCAACTCCCTGTGCATGGTTTCCGGCGGAGGCAGTAACCACTCCCTTTCTTCTTAAAGAATGATTTAAGGAGGACAACTTATGGTAAGCCCCTCTGATCTTAAAGGAACCTGTCTTCTGGAGGTTTTCAAGTTTTAGGTAGACCTCCTTGCCTGTAAGATTGGATAGGGTGTCGGAATAGACGATTGGAGTTTTAAGGATCACCTCCTCGATCTTCCTTCGTGCCTCTTCGATCTTTCTCCAGAGGGCCATCTTATCGAACCCCTTTCCTCAAGAGACTGATTCTGGGCATCTTGGAAACTGGATGTTGATCCACCCATGTTTCACAGCCATAAACCCTTTCAATATTCTCTCTGATAACGACCTCCTTTGGGCTCCCCATCCTGTAGATCCTCCCTTGCTCAAGAAGGATGAGCCTTTCACAAAACTCAGAGGCGATATTAATATCATGGGAAGCCATAACAATGGTCAATCCCCTCTCCCGATTGAGATTAAGGATCAGTTCTAAGAAATCAAGTTGATGATGAATGTCTAAGTTGGAGGTGGGTTCATCGAGCAAAATGACCTCTGGCTCCTGAGCAAGAGCCCTCGCAATAAAGACTCGTTTCCTCTCTCCCCCGGAAAGTTCATCCATGGGTCTTTCAGAGAATCGAAGAGTTTCAGTCCACTCCATAGCCTTCCTTGCAATCTCTAAGTCGCTTCTCCTTTCGAACAGTAGATTTCCGAGGTGGGGTGACCTTCCCATCAGCACGATCTCCAAAGCCCTGAAAGGAAAGAGCAGATGTGTTTCCTGAGGAACTACCGCTATTTTCTTTGCGATATCGCTCCGATTCATTCTTCTCAATGGGAGACCTTCATAAAAAATCTCTCCCTTTTGAGGATTAAGAAGGGAAGAGAGAATCTTTAAAAGGGTTGACTTTCCTGACCCATTGGGACCGATCACTCCCACAAACTCCCCTCTCTCTATTTGAAAAGATAGATCCCAAAGGACCCAGTCTTTGTGATAACGAAAGTAGATGGAGCGGAGCTCAATCATAAGGTCTTGATCACCTTTCTGGTTCTTAAAAGATAGACAAAGAAAGGCCCTCCAAAGGCCGCTGTAATCACGCCCACAGGTAACTCCACAGGTGAAAGAATGGTTCTTGCAAATGTGTCCGAGGCGATAAGAAAGGAGGCACCTACAAGGGCACAGGCAGGAATGAGAAGGCGATGGTCAGGACCAAAAACCAATCGGACTGAATGGGGAATGATGAGACCCACAAAACCGATCAGCCCACAAACGGAAACAGAGGCAGCGGTGATTAAAGAGGCCAAAAGATAGGATATTAATCTCAATCTTCCCACATTCACCCCTAATTGCAGGGCGCTTTCCTCCCCTGAGAGGATGAGGTTTAACTTACGGGATTGGCAGTAAAGTAGGAACACTCCTAAGAGAATATAGGGAAGGATGATCAAAATCGCTCGTGTGTTTGAGAAACTGAAATCTCCCATCAACCAGAAGATAATGGTATGTAGTTCCTCCTTCTGTGAGATCGAAAGGAAGAACATGATCAGGGCTGAGAGAAAAGAGCCGATAATCACCCCTGCAAGAAGAAGGGTATTCGGATGGATCTTTCCATCCTGCCTGCCGAAATAAAAGACAACCAAAACCGTCATTAGCGCTCCTAAAAAGGAGGCTATCGGAAGGCCAAAAGAAAGGGCCCCCAATCCTACCATGATGGCAACAATGGCCCCAATGGCTGCCCCACTCGAAACTCCTAAGATATAGGGATCGGCCAGGGGATTTCTTAAGAGCGCCTGAAGAATGGCCCCTGAAACAGAAAGCCCTGCCCCCACCAGGCCTGCCAGCATAGCCCTGGGAAACCGAAGAGAGAGAATGATCGTCCTTTCCATCTCAGTCTCCTCACCCCCAAGTCCGAATACTGAATGGATGAGAATGGATAGGGAACGTCCAGGCCTAACCCTTACGCTTCCAACCATCACCGAGGCCAAAGTAACCAATAACAAGACAAACGTTAGAATGAGAGAGACAGTCAATACCTTTCTAAATGTGAGCATCTTCATAGGACTTTCATAGGTCCTTTAGGCTTACTTCCAATTTGAATTTTGGATTTTCGCTCTAAACTTCTCAGGATGGAGCAAACGTGCCATCTCCTCCAGGCCATCTATAATTCTTGGTGAGGGTCGGTCGATCAGATCTGAATCAATTAAATGGATACGACCATTTTTAACGGCAGGGATCATCCTCCAGCGAGACCACTCCTGGATCACCCTCGAGTAGTCCCCTTTTGGATTCATTGAACTTATGAGAATGACCTCTGGAGCCCTTCTTAAAA
Organism: Deltaproteobacteria bacterium; assembly: GCA_037441765.1. GTDB lineage: Bacteria > Desulfobacterota > BSN033 > BSN033 > UBA1163 > JBBIRM01. The sequence goes on from JBBIRM010000014.1 coordinate 7,574, forward strand.
TCTCCTCCATTCCCAACCTTGGATAGGCCCCATTATCATTCCCAGCGATATTTTCACCGCCTGCAAGAATGATCAGGTCATGGGCGAAACTGCCTTTTCCCACTGAAACGATCGGAGCATCCCCAATCTGAAGAAAGACCCGAGGTCTGGGAAGCCCCTTCACCTCATCGACCACCCTCTGCTTCCGTTGCCTCATCCTCTCAATTAGACCAAGGGCTTCCTTCTCCCTGTCTACAACCTGGCCAAGATGGTGGATGCTTTTAAGAATACCATTAAAACTTTTTGGATAGATTACATAGGTGGGAAATCCAAAACTTTCAAGACGCTCCACCATATCCCTTGTATTTCCAGCCCCTGTCGCTATGATCAGGTCAGGTTTAAGAAAGATAATCTTCTCATAATCGAGATTAATATAACTTCCCACCCGAACCTTACTCTTTGCCTTCTCAGGGAAATTACAGTGAATAGAGACTCCAACCACTTCCTTATCCAGACCGAGACCGAAAAGAATCTCCGTGATGTTAGGAGCAAGTGAGACGATCCTCTTTGGAGGAAAAGAAAAGTTAATTTCCCTTCCTACCTCATCTTTAAACGTATGGGTTTGACCAAATACAGGGGATAACCAGAGGAGAGTTAAAAACAGGAAAAAAAGTCTTTTTATTGGAGTTGAAATTTGATAGGTATGTTTACCCATTGTGAAATTGCCTTTTCTCCTTTCTTAGCAGGAACAAACCTCCACTGTTTCACCGCCTTAAGAGCGGAACGATCAAGAATCTCATAGCCCGAGGAATGCTTCACCTCAATCCCTCCTACACGTCCATCGCTTAGAACCTCCACTCTTAAAACAACCTCTCCCTCATATCCCTTCCTCCTTGCCTCCTGAGGATAGAGAGGTTTTGGATTCTCAGCATATTTGGGTTGAACCATCAAGAGATCTTCTGAAAAGGATGGGACCTTTGCCAGTGGGCTTGACTCTCTTTGAGGCAATGGGTTTGGAATATGTGTTTGGTTGGTTGCCACCATGATCTCCGACTCCTCCTTATGAGAAGAATGACTGGGTTGAATATCAATGGCTGTTGATGGCATCGGATTGGTCTGTGTGAGAGATTCAGAGATGATAGGATTTTCTGACTCTTTTAGTGGTAATATCTCTGCTTTCTCTTCATGGACCGTTGACTTCTCTTCTTCTTTTTTAATCTCCTTTTTCACAGGAGAAATTGAGTGAGAGGGGCTTGGTCTTCTCTCCTCTGAAATAAATGGAAGGAGGGAGACTTCAAGATGAAACCTTGGTAAAGAATCCATATTTACCTGGGGATATAATGCAGAAACAATGGTAAAGATGAAAAGATGGAGCACTAAGGAGAAGGGGAAAAAGAGACCGATCCTACTTCTATTTATTTTTTTAGCCATTTGATTCTTAACCTAAAAATAAAAGACCCAGTCTTTGGTAGAATGACTGGGTCTTAACTTCTCCCTTCACAGCCTCCCACCGAAGACCTTTTGTGAAGCGTATTTAGGCGGGTGTTCTGGCTTACGGATCTTCCTACCTCCTGCCCCTTCCCATCCTATCATCAGGATAGTGGTTCTGGCAGGTTTCGTCCCCGATTACAGCGGCGTGGCCGTCCCCGATTCTCACGGGGTTCCCCTTTATGGAATAGACCACCTAAATACGGAGCATTTTTTAATATTAATACCATAATTCCATACTCCGTGTCAAATCTCTTAGAAAACTTAATCGGTCCGAATGATAAGTGGAGATAGCGTTTTCCCCTCTGGCTTAAATTGACACAATCTTGAAATTATAGTATTTTTAATAACATAAAGGAGTGTAAAATCATCGGCGGTTACTTCCAATCTCTCTTTCATTAAACTCTTTATACTAAAAGGAGAACCATTGAAAGAACTCCTTCCTCTTGTTTCAAAACCTTCAAGGTATATTGGTGGAGAGGTCAATTCTATCAGGAAGGATCGCTCTCAGGTGAAGTTGAAATTCTGCCTGGCCTTTCCTGATGTTTATGAAGTGGGAATGTCCCACCTCGGAATTCATATCCTCTATCACATTTTGAATAATAGGAAGGAGATTCTCTGTGAAAGAGTCTTTGCACCATGGGTAGATATGGAGAGGCTCTTGAGGGATAAGGGGGTTTCACTCTGCTCCCTCGAATCTTCCCTACCGCTTGGTCAGTTTGATATCCTTGGCTTCTCACTCCAATATGAACTCAGTTTCACCAATCTTCTCAATATGCTCGACCTTTCCAATATCCCCTTCTTCTCCAGGGAAAGAGATGAAAGTTTCCCCATTCTTATCGCAGGGGGGCCAACGGTCTTTAACCCTGAACCCATTTCGGATTTCTTTGACGCCATCGTCATCGGTGATGGAGAGGAGGTCATACTCGAGATTTGCGATCTCTTTATTCAATGGAAAGAAGCAAGGGGTAGAAAGAATGATTTACTGAAGGGTCTCTCTCAACTGGAAGGCCTCTACGTCCCAGGCATCCACCTTGAAAATAGGAAGGTGAAAAAAAGGACCCTTCCAGACATAGATCTGGCTTCCTTTCCTACATGTCCGATTGTTCCTTTCATGAGATTGGTCCACGATCGTCTCAATGTAGAGATTGCAAGGGGATGTAAAAGGGGCTGCAGATTCTGTGAGGCAGGCTTTATCTACAGACCTTACCGGGAAAGGAGCCCGAAAAGGATTGAGGAGATCATCTTGAATTCATTAAGGCAGACAGGCTATGAAGAGGTATCACTCCTCTCCCTAAGTTCGGGAGACTATACGGCCATTGCTCCTCTACTTTCAAATCTAATGTGGCGATTTGAACAGGAGAAAGTCGCCCTCTCGTTTCCTTCTTTGAGGATAGACAGTATTGTGGGTCAACTTGCCGAGGAGGTGAAAAGGGTTAGAAAGACAGGGTTCACCATCGCCCCTGAAGCAGGCACCGAACGTTTGAGAAGAGTGATCAATAAGGAATTGGATGAAAAAATTCTCTTCGATGGGGTCACCCAACTCTTTGAAAAAGGATGGCGAAACCTAAAACTCTACTTTATGATAGGGCTCCCTACAGAAAAAGATGAGGATTTAAGAGGCATCATTGATCTTTCTAAAAAAATCTCCCTGCTTGCAGATCGAAAGAGGATTCATCCAAATATCAACGTAAGTGTCTCAACCTTTGTTCCAAAACCCCACACCCCTTTCCAGTGGTCTTCCCAGGTACCTTTAAAAGAGATGAAGGAGAAACTTCAATTTCTGAAAGAGGAGTTGAAGAGAAACCCTCTGCGCCTCAAATGGCAGGACCCTCACCTGAGTTATCTCGAAGGAATCTTTTCAAGAGGGAATCGCTCCCTTTCTCAGGTACTGGTCAAAGCCCATGAACTGGGTTGCAGGTTCGATGGATGGAGTGATCAATTCCATTACAACCTCTGGAAGGAAGCCTTCGCAAAAGTGGGCAGGGATATAGATTATTCTCCTAAGTTGGAATCATTTCAGGAGGACCTTCCATGGTCTTTTATTGATACAGGAATCAAACCCACCTTCCTCTGGGAGGAATATCAGAAGGGACTTGCAGGAGAGGTGAGCCCATCATGCCTTGGAAAGGATTGCAGGCTCTGCGGGGTTTGCGATGGAAAGAACCTCCAGTTAAAAGAGCATCCTCCTTTTTTAGTTAAACCGATAGAGGAATCAAAAAGGAGGGAGATAAAAAGAAAGGGATCCCTGAAGAAGATAAGATTAAGATTTAAAAAAAGTGGGGAGAATCGATTTGTCAGCCATCTTGAACTTGTCAGCCTCTTTCATCGTGCAGCAAAAAGGGCTGGCCTTCCTCTCTCTTACTCAAAGGGCTTTCACCCCATGCCCAGAATCATTTTCGCAACCGCCCTATCTGTTGGCACCGAGAGTTTATCAGAGATCGTAGATATGGAACTTGAGGGAGGAATTCCCCCTTCTGAAGTTATGGAGAGGCTTAACCAAACCCTTCCACCTGGCATCAAGATATTCGAAGCAGTGGAGGTGCCTCTAACATTTCCTTCCAATCATTTGATCCAACGATCTATCTATTGGATACCCTTGGACCATCTCCTATCGAAAGAGGAAGCCATGGCCATGATCAGAAAGGCTTTTGAAAAGGGGGAACTTAAAATCCTTCAGGAAAGAAAGGGGAAAAAGAGAAGCATCGATATCCTGCCCTTGATTGAAAAGATGGAGATAAAAGAAGGAAGGTCAGATTTGGAAGAAGGTCCAAATTGGGGCTTGGAATTGGTTTTTCGAACCTCATCAAAGGGGACAGCAAAACCCATCGAGATCTTAGGGGCTGTTTTCGGTTTAAAAGGAGAATCCCTTGCTCAACTAAAGGTAATCAAGGTGGAATAAGGAGCCCTTATGCCAAATGAGTTAATCATCAATGTAACCTCTTATGAAACGAGGGTGGCTCTGTTAGAGGATAAGATCCTGGCAGAACTTTATATTGAGAGGACGAAGGATCGGGGCATCATGGGAAATATCTACAAAGGAAAAGTATTAAAGGTGTTGCCTGGCATGCAGGCTGCCTTTGTGGATATTGGACTGGAAAAGGCCGCCTTTCTTTATGTCTCCGATGTCTACGGAAGAATAGAGGATTTTGAGGAGATGGGTTTCCAGGGAGAGGAGATGCTCTCCGATTTTACTCCATCCTCTCAGATCGAAGACCTCCTCTATGAAGGACAGGAGATTCTGGTTCAGGTCTCAAAGGAACCCCTTGGCACCAAAGGGACCAGAATCACCTCCCATATCACCCTTCCTGGAAGATACCTTGTCTACATGCCAACTGTTGATCATGTTGGGGTATCAAGAAAGATTAAGGATGAGAAAGAGCGAAAAAGGTTGAGGGAGATCATCCTCTCGATTAGACCACCATCCAGCGGATTTATCGTTCGCACAGCAAGCGAAGGGGCAGAGATTGATGAGATTCGAGCGGATATGGATTTCCTTCTCCAGTTATGGGGGAATATTCTGAAGAAAAAGGAGACCTCCCCAGCCCCTTCCCTCATCCATAGTGATCTTACAATGGTGCTTAGGGTGATTCGAGATATCCTCTCCCCTAAGGTCAACAGGCTTGTGATCGATTCAAAAGAGGAGTATGAAAATATCATCTCCTTCATCAATACCTATATGCCCAAACAGAAATATGAGATCACACTCTATGAGGGAAAAGAGCCCATCTTTGATGCATATGGGATTGAGGTGGAGATTGACAAAATCTTAGGGAGAAAGGTCTGGCTCAAATCAGGGGGATACATTGTGATCGATATGTGTGAGGCCCTAGTGGCCATCGATGTGAATACAGGAAGATATGTTGGAAAGAGAAATTTAGCCGACACCATTCTGAAAACCAATCTCGAGGCTGCTAAGGAGATCGGTTATCAGTTGAGGCTTAGAAACATCGGTGGGATCATCATCATCGACTTCATTGATATGGAGAGGGAAGGAGATCGAGAAAGGGTCTACCAGGCACTTGAAGAGGCCATCAAGAAGGATAGGCAGAAGATCAATGTCTTTAAAATTTCTGAATTAGGGCTGGTGGAGATGACACGAAAACGAACCCGTGAGAACATCTCACGTATCCTGGGTGAAACCTGTCCCTATTGTGAGGGGTCAGGACTGGTCAAGTCGAAGACCACGATATGTTATGAAATCTTCCGTCAGATTGAGAGGACCTCCTCAGAACTGGGTGGCCAAACCATACTTGTAGAGGCCCACCCGGAGGTGGCCGATCTTCTTTATGAAGAGGAGAGGGCAGGGGTTGAGGAGCTGGAGCGAAAATTAAAAAAGAAGGTGGTAGTAAAGGGAAAACCAGGATTCCATCAAGAACAGTTCAACATCATCGAAGTCTAAATCCCTTCCCATCTCCACTTCGTAAGTGGAAATTTAGGATGAATTCTCGGATCATATGCACGGGAGATTACCCTGCCCTTGAATCTGCCTTTTTGGATGAAATTAAATCATTAAGGGCTAAAGACTCTCTTAACCCAATTCTCATCCTTGTCTCTTCTAAACTCCTCGGGCTTCATCTTCGCCGTCTGCTTGCAGAAATTGGAATCAACCATTTTAATCTTCGATTTAAAACCCTCGAAGAGTTTGCAAGGGAGGTAAGCGAAATCCCTCTCCTCAGGGAGGGAAGAAGTGAAATCCCTTTTCATGCCAATGAACTCATCATCGGTCACGCCTCAAGGGCTTTAAGTGAAAAGAAGGGGGATTTCTATTTTCACGATATTATGGACCAGAAGGGATTCCACAGGGCTATCATTGAAACAATAAAAGACCTAAAGGATGCCTGCCTTTCTCCCAAAGAGGTCAAAAATATCCTCAGGCAACCCAAAATCGAAAAACATCTTCATCTTCAGAAGATGAAGGACCTGATTCAAATCTGGGAGGCTTATGAGAGGTGGTTGGAGAATCTTCGTTTCTATGACGAATCAGACCTGATGGCCTATGCGATCAGATGGGTAAAAGAATCGATCTATCTAAAACTGACACCAAAGATCATCCTCTATGGGTTCTACGACTTCAATACGATTCAAAAGCGACTTCTTAGGGCCTGCTTCAGTGAAAAAGAGGCTATCCTCTTCGTCCCTTACGAACCCGACCTCGCCTTTGAGTATGTAAAACCCACATTAAAATGGCTTTGGGAGAATGGGTTTAAAGTGAAGCCTTCTCAAATTTCCAAAAATAGAAATCGTCCTTTGCTCATTGATCACCTGTGCAGACATCTATTTAAAGGGGAAAAGCCCTTTGAGGATTCCGAAGATGTCTTTAAGATTATCTCAGCCCCTGGAGAGTCAAGAGAGGTAAGAGAGATCATTCGGCATATCCTTAAGACTTCTCAAAAGGAGTCTATTCATCTCCATGAGATAGGGATTCTCTTAAGAAATCCGGACCAGTATTTACATCTTTTTCGAGAGACCTTTAATCTGCTTGGGATTACCCCTTATCTTAGAGAGGGACAGCCCTTGATTGAGACCCGGGCAGGGAGAACTCTACTGATGCTTCTCAATATTATCAGCCAAAATTTTTCAAGGCCCTCGGTGATTGAATTTGCTACATTTTCGAAACTTCTTCCGAAATGGGTTTCGACGGAGGAGAAATCTCTCATCACCCCTTCCAAATGGGAGGCCCTATCCATCCATGCAGGTATTGTAGAAGGTCGAAAAGAATGGGAGGAGAAGCTCTTAAGACTGAGAGAGATTCTGGCTAAAAAGGATCAGGAGGAAGGAGAGGAAGAATCAAGATTTCGAAAGGGGGATCTCATAGCCCTGGATACTTTGATTCATTTCGTAAGAGATCTCTTCCAGTATCTTCAGACCCTTTCTCAATCAAACACCTGGGAGGAGAAGGCCAAAGTCCTTCTTTCCACTTTCGATCACTTTATCAAACAGGATGAGCAGAGCGCTTTCATCAAACAGGCGTTAAAGAAAATTTCTAAACTTGATTCCTGCCAGATCTTTCCATCACAAGGCGATTTTAAAAGACTGGTTGAAGAGTTACTCCAGGAAGAGGTGATTCCAGTTGGAAGGTTTCAGCGCAATGGTCCAACCGTGGCCCACTTAATGTCAGCCCGTGGTGTCCCTTTCAAAATGGTGATCATACCCGGGATGGCAGAGAAATCCTTTCCACCATTGATCCGTCAAGATGCTATCCTTCTTGACCAAGAGCGAAAGTTTATCAATCGCTTTCTTACAGGATTGGAGAGGGAACCCTTGCCCTTAAAGAAGGAAGGCCGTCTTGAAGAAGAGAGACTTCTTTATCGTTTGGCCATTGGTATGGCCAGAGAGAGATTGATTCTCAGTTTTCCTCGAATTGAGATTGGAACCGCTAAAGAAAGGCTTCCCTCATCCTTTCTCCTCGCCTCTGTGGAAGCAATTACCGGGGAGAGGACCGATTTCCAGAAAATCGAACAGTACCCCCATTTTATCCGTGTTCCATTGTCTGAAATTGCTGTAAAAACCCCGACTGAGGCCCTCGATGAAATCGAGTTTGATCTCTCGATGGTAAAGCAAAATTTAGAGGGAAAAACCCCTAAAGCCCTCGCTTACTTACAACAGATCTCTCCATTTTTTAGACGTGGCTTACTTCTCGAACTCTCCCGCTGGGGAAAAAGGACATTTACTGAGTTTGATGGAGTCTTCTCTTCAGAGGAGGCCCGTAAGGTATTAAAGGATCGCTATTCCATCTTCAAAAGGACCATCTCCCCTACAAGGCTTGAGTCCTATGCCACATGCCCCTATCAATACCTTTTGAGTGGAATCATTGGTATTGAGCCCGTTTTAGAGCCCGAAAAGGAGATTACCATTTCTCACCTGGATAAAGGGAAACTCATTCATAAAATTTTATATAGGTTCTACACCTCGCTGAAAAAAGAGAGGGGATCATCGTTCCATTTAAACCCTGGGGATCTCCCTCTTCTATTCGAAATAGCCCAGAAGGAGTTCAGGGAGTTTGAGCAGATGGGATTGACAGGCTACCCCATGCTCTGGGAGGTTGTTAAGAATGAGATTCTCGAAGAATTGGTCAATTTCTTTGAAGAGGAGATGAATGAAGCCGATTTTATCCCTGCCTATTTTGAGGTTCGATACGGAATGAAACCTTTTGGCATTTTGGAGAGTGAGATATCCACAGACGATCCAATTCCGATCGATTTAGAAGGAGATATTATTTACCTAAAAGGGAGGATTGATCGAATTGATCTCTCGAAAGATGGGAAAAGGGCACGGGTGATCGACTATAAGACTGGTATGGTTTATGCTAAAGAAAATGACTTTCAGGGAGGAAGGAGCCTTCAGCTTCCTCTCTATCTTTATGTTGCGAACAAATTACTGAGCAATCTCCATAGAGGAATAGAGGTTCAATCTGCACAATATTATTATGTGAGATCTAAGAAGAAGATCCTTTTCCAAGCATCTGAATTGATGGCCAGAACGAAGGAGTTACAACATATTCTAAAGACCATCTCTGAGGGCATTGAGGGTGGACTCTTTATTGCGTTACCAGGAGATCATTGTAGAATCTGCGATTTAGCAATCATCTGCGGAACCTGGACTAAAATACTCTTTAACCACAAATCTAATGACCCTTCAGTAAAAAAGTATTTAGAAATGGTTGGAGAAATGACTGAGGAGAAAGAAGAGTGAGGGTGGAAGGAAATCTCACCGACCAAAAACAGAGAGACCAGGCCATCTCTGATATTGATGAAAGTTACCTCGTCGAGGCCTCTGCAGGGACAGGAAAGACAACGATCCTTGTAAAAAGGATTATCAATATCATTAAGGCAGGGAAGGCACCACTCGAAGAAATAGTCGCCATTACCTTCACTGAGAAGGCTGCCTCTGAACTGAAGGTGAAACTTCGAGAGGAACTTGAAAAAATCCTTTTAGAACAACCTGATTCACCAGATGAGCCTCGGGTCTTAAAGGCACTTTCTGATCTCGAACGAATGGAGGTAGCAACGATCCACTCCTTCTGCGCCTCTTTGCTTAGAGAGCGACCGGTGGAGGCAGGAGTTGACCCAAACTTTGAGGTGGCAGATGAGTTGACCTCCTCCCTCATCCAGCACGAGGTCTGGGAGAGTTGGCTTGGGAGGGAGATAGAGTCAGAGGAACCTTCATTTCGGCGTGCGGTGCGCATTGGGATCACACTGGATCAAATTCATAAGATTGGCCAATTCCTCTTAGGAAACTTCGAGGCATTGGAATACCTTCCACCTTCCCCCTCTCCCGAAGAAGTGAGCAGAGCGGTTGGATGTTTCTTAGAGTTGTTTAATAAAAGGCTTTCTTCCCTGGACGATCTAAAGAAGAACTATTGTAAGAACCCAGCCCAAGACAGGGCCTCTCAGAAGATCGATGAACTTTATGAAAAACTCCTTGAACTTCAATCCCTTCCTGAGGAAGAGAAAGAAGTCTTTATCCTTAAGAAGATTAATTTTCCTTCTTCCTCTAAATTAGGTGCCCAGGGCAATTGGTTGGGCCGACAATATCTTCAGGAGGTTCGACAAGAGATTGAAAAACTTTCCTCCACCCATGAGGAGGTAAGATCAACCATCGCTGGCTCGGTCATCTCATCTCTGACAAACCGCCTGGTGAATTACGTGAAGGCTTATCAGGAGGCCAAGAAGGAGCGTAATCTTCTTGACTTTAATGATCTTCTGTTTACTGCGAGAAACATGTTAAGAGACCATCCTCAGGTTAGAAAATACTTTCAAACTCGTTTTCCATACCTTCTGGTTGACGAATTTCAGGATACAGATCCCCTTCAGGTAGAGATCATCTTTCTTATCTCTCCCAAAAATCTTTTTCTCGTGGGAGATCCAAAACAGAGTATCTACCGTTTTCGCAGGGCAGATATTGAAATCTATGAAGAGGCCAAGAAACGAATGGGAGAGGGTCGGCTTCTCGACATCTCTGAAAACTTCCGATGCGCCCCCTCCATTGTTCGTGTGGTAAATAGAATCTTTAAGGATCTAATCAAACCATCGGAAGAGGGCAACTACCAGCCAGAATATGTACCCCTTCACTTCGGTCGTAACCCCAAAACGGTTCCAAAGGAGCATGGCATCCTCCTTCTTCCCCCTCCAAAGAGTAAGAAGGTTCTCCTTAAAACAGCCATGGATTGCCGGTTATGGGAGTCCCGATGTATTGCCTCTTTTATTCAGAAGGTGGTTGAGGAGAAATGGCAGATCTGGGATGGGTCTCAGGAATCCTTCCGTCCCATTCAGTTTAAGGATATCGCTATACTGATGAGGAAATATCAGCCCTTAGACTTTTTGGAGGAGGCACTTAAATCATACGGAGTGGACTATCGTGTTGTCGGGGGAAAATATTTCTACTTTCGTCAAGAGGTCGAGCAGTTACTTGCTCTCCTTAAGGCGATTGACAACCCAAATGATCAGGCCTCACTGGTGGCAGCCCTTCGTTCCCCCTTCTTCGGAATCTCTGATGAAGAACTTTTTCTGTTTCATACTGGAGGTGGGGATTTCAATTATCTAAAAGAGGCTTGGGGAACTTCTTTAGAGAGGCCCTTTTCCCTCCTTAGAGAACTTCATGAGACAAGGAATCAGTTGAGTGTTTCAGCCCTTCTAAAGAGACTCTATGAGGAAACCAAAGGGCTTATCCTCTATCTATTAAAACCTCAGGGAGAGCAGAGGGTTGCAAATCTCATGAAGATTGGAGAGGTGGCTCGAGCGTTGGAACAAAGAGGAATCTTCAGTTTTAAGACCTTTGTCCGGTGGCTCTCAGAGAGAAGAGAAGAAGGGGCTGAAGAGGAAGAACCTCCGACCCTCGAGAGAGGCGATAATTTTGTTCGCCTCCTTACCATCCATCGGGCAAAAGGACTGGAATTTCCTATGGTCATCCTTACAGATCTCGCCCATACAGGAAAAGTGGAGCCTGAAGAGTTTATCATCGATCGGAGTGGAGGAAGAATCGCTATCAAAGTCGGTGAAAGGGAGAATCGCCTCTGGACACAAAACTATGAAGAGATGAGCCAGTGGGAAGAGAGGAGGGGGGATGCTGAGGAACGTCGCCTTCTTTATGTGGGAATGACCAGGGCAAGGGACTTTCTGGTTTTACCTATTTACTGGGTAGAAGAGAAAGGGGGGGAGAAAAAAATTCAAAAAGGAAGTTACCTTTCCTCTATTCAACCCTACCTCCCTAACCCTGATCAGGTAGGTTTTGGTGAATGGAAAGAAGACATGGCAATCTACGATACGGACACACTTAATCTGGAACCTGAAGAAAGTCCCCCGTTCAGGTTTCCCTTGACCTTAGGGATGAGGGAAGGGGAGGCCTCCTTTGAGGCCCTTTCTCAAAGGGAGAGGTGGAAAGAGAGCCAGGAGAGTTTAAAGAAACGCCTTGGAGCAGGTCGCCTGCTCACCACCCCCACAGAGAAGGTTCAGGAGTTTGAAAGGGATGAGGATTGGACATTCTCAAAGGAAGGACTGAATGAAGGAGCCCTCTTTGGAAGACTTGTCCACCGCCTTTTTGAGAAGGTCAACTGGAGCCATCCTGAGATGATTTTTAAACTAACAGAGGCTGAAGGGAAGGGTCTTGGAGTGGCAGAAGCCATGATCCAAAGGGCAGGGGAGTTAGTAAAAGAGGCGATTTCATCTCAACTCTTACAACGGGTCATCCAGTCAGGAAATTATCAAAAGGAAGTCCCATTTACCTACATTCAAGAAGGAACGATAATAGAGGGGGTGATGGATGTGGTGTTTAGAGAAGGGGAGGATTGGGTTGTTCTGGATTTTAAAACAGACTGGATAGATAAGGAAGATTTAGAAGCGAAAGTCAAACATTACCATCCTCAGGTAAGAATCTATTCAGAGGCAATCAATAAAATCTTTGGCAGGCCTCCAAAAGAGGTGATACTCTTCTTTCTCCATAGAATGGAGGCTGTCTCTCTAAACCCCATTTTCCCCTGAATTCGAATAACTATCAGAAATCCCTTCTTAAAAGAAGGGCATATCCCATCCCACCTCCGGCACAGAGACTGGCAAGGCCCAATTTTACGTCTCTTCGAATCATCTCGTGAAGAAGTGTTACTACGATTCTACTCCCGGTGGCTCCAACAGGATGGCCCAGAGATATCCCACTCCCGTTCACATTCACCCTTCTTCTATCAAGTTTCAACTCCTTCTCACAGGCAAGATAGTAAGAGGCAAAGGCCTCGTTGATCTCTATCAGGTCAATCTCAGAGAGTTTTAAATCTGATTTTTTTAAGACTTCCTCAATCGCTGAGACTGGAGCAATACCTGTAAACTTAGGTTCTACAGCCTTAATCGACCACGGGCCAACTTGAGCCAATGGTTTTAATCCATACTTTATACAAGCCCCTTCCGTAGCAATGACAATGGCAGCCGACCCATCATTGATGCTACTGGCATTGCCCGCTGTCACAGTTCCATCAGATGAAAAGGCAGGCTTTAATTGAGATAGATTTTGAAGAGTTGCATACCTTATTGGATGCTCATCTGTAGTTATTGCTTTAGACTTAGAACCTTCCTTTATTTCTATTGGAACGATCTCTTCTTTAAAAAAACCCTGAGATTGGGCTCTGAGTGCCCTCTCGTGAGAGAGGGAGGCAAGTTCATCCTGCTCCTGACGAGAGATACGATACTCCTTAGCCAGAAAATCTGCCGCCAATCCCATCCCTCCCATAATGGGATCTTCCTGCATACACCACCATAATAGATCCAGAACCTTTGCATGCCTGAGACGCTGACCCCATCTTGTTGAGTTTAAGATATAGGGAGCGTTGCTCATCGATTCCACTCCACCCACCAATGCCGTTTCTGCCTCACCTAACATTAATCCAGAAACTCCACTGATAAGGGCCTGCATTGCACTTGCGCAAGCGCAGTGAATGCTGAAGCACGGTATCTCAGGCCGAATGCCGGATTTAATCGCTGCCACCCTCGCAATATTTGGGTTGAGCGGTGAGAGGGTATTACCCAAAATGACCTTGCCAATCTGATCTATGCTTAACCCTGAACGCTCAACCGCTTCCCTGATCACCGGAACCGTAAGTTCAACAGGAGATAGAGATTTAAATATACCCCCGAAATCTCCAATAGGTGATCTTAGGGCTGATACAATAAATACTTTTTGATTTAAATAAGATCCCATATATAAACCTATTATTATGACCCATAACAAAAAAAACCTTTTTCAACCTTCTTCCCTAAATGGCCTGCCTTTACCTTTCTCCTAAGTAGAGTAGATGGCCAGTATCGTTCTCCAAAAGTCTCTTTTCGATTATCCAATTCTTTGAATATCCAATCCAAACCAACCTCATCTGCCCATTGCAGGGGGCCTTTTGGCATTCCAGCACCAAGTTGCATCGCCTTATCAATATCACTTTTATTCGCAATGCCCTCATCAAGGCAACGAATCCCCTCATTGATCATCAAACAAAATAGCCTGTTTGAAAGGATTTCTCTCTCTTTCCTATCAAGAGAGGATGGAATATTGTTTATCCTCTCGGGAGGTCCAGATTCAGCCATTTTATATGAATAGATACCTTGTCCAGATTTTACACCAAACTTCTTAGAGGCAACTAAATCATGGAAAAGGGATGGAATCTTAAATCTTGTGCCATAAGCCTCATAAAGAGTTATATTCGCATGATAAACAACATCCCATCCTGCCATATCTCCCAAGGTAAATGGACCCATAGGCATCCCCATCTCAATCCCTGCCTGATCAATATCTTCGGGTCTATATCCTTCCTCCATCATCCAAAAGGCCTCATTGATATACATCCCAAGGAGCCTGGCCACTAAAAACCCGGGGCATTCCTTCAAACGTATTGGGACCTTACCAATCTTCTCACAAAACCCCATCATGATCTCAACAGTCTCTTCAGATGTATCAAGTCCTGGAACCACCTCAATCAGCCTCATAACATGAGCAGGGTTAAACCAATGCATTCCAATAAATTTCGGTCTTCTCTTTGTAAAACTTGCTAATTCAGAGATCGGAAAGGCAGAGGTATTGCTTGCAAATATTGCCTCTGGTTTGCAAATCCGATCGAGATCTTCGAAAAGGGATTTCTTGATCTCAATATCTTCCGGAACCGCCTCAATGATTAAGTCCGCCTCTTCAAAACCTTTATAATCAACCCTTCCTTGAATTAAGTCGAGACCCTTCTCCATCTCTTCTTCGGTGATCTTCCTTTTCTTTAAGTGGTTGAGGTATATCTGTCTGACTTGCTCCTGGCATTTCTTTATGAGGGCCTGGTTTAACTCCTTAAAGATGACTGGAAAGCCACTCTTTGCAAGGGTAAAGATGATCCCAGCCCCCATCGTTCCCCCACCGATGACCGCTACAGTTTTGATATTGATTTGCCCTTCCATATTACCTCTAACCCTTGAAATTAAAAACCTAAAATAGATGAAGGAGGATCGCTGAGAATAGAATCTCCTATTCCCAGCGACACCAAATTATTTTAGGACTCGAGGTTTAACCCACTTGGTTACAGGAACAAATACCAGTCTTTCCATATCCGCCTTTACTACCTTTGAATATTCAGAGGGTTTATGGATTGTGGGGGTATAAGTCATGGGTGAAAGCATTCCACCGCAATCAAAATCCTTAAAGGTCTCAAGCGCATCAACAAATTTTTCAACGGTCAATTCTCTTCCTGCTCGTCTTAGCCCTTCGACCAATATTGTGGTCGTTGTATATCCTTGAATATAGAGAGTGGGTAATCTTGGGGAGGAACCATACTTTTGGGCAATCTCCCTCATCTCTTTCCCACCTGGGCAATCATCGTTCCATACCCCGAACATGGAGCCTGCGTAATAAGCCTTTGCCCCTTTTCCTACTGCCTTAAGGATCGAATCATCCGCACACCATGTGAAGGTAAGATAGGTCGGGAAATAATCATATTTCTCAGCGGTCTTGATAAAATTGATAATCCCAGGTGCCAAGGTGAAAATGATAAGGTATTCTGCCCCAGCCCTTTTCATGGATAATACCTGGGAAGAAGCATCCACCGCTCCCATGGGAAGCTCAATCTCTCCTACTGGGTCTATGCCATAGGCTTTTAGTCGATCCTTACTGGCTTTCAACCCCTCTTTCGCCCATTCAACAGGCCAATAAACAATCCCAGTCTTCGGGGCCTTCACTTTTAGATCATTTATCACATAGTCTATCAATACCTCAATCTGGTTGGAATAGGTAGATCCATATGAAAAGACATATCGCTTATAGGGAGTATACATGGGGACTAACATTCCTGGAGGGATTACGGGAACCTTCTCCTTTTCAATCTTGGGAAGGAGTGCCATTGTCTGAGGAGTTCCCCCGCAATGGAGAATGGCCAGAACCTCGTCTTTGGTCACCAACTTCTCAAAGGCCGCAATGGCCAGTGGAATTTTATACTGGTCATCCTCGTGGATGAGATGAAGTTTCCTGCCATGGATCCCTCCTTTATCATTTATGTGTTTGATGTAATCAGAAACGCCCATCAATAAATGACGACCATAGTCCGCCACCACTCCTGTGGTATCTGTGATAATACCTACCTTCACCGTATCTGAACTGATCCCCCTCATCTCTTGAGCAACGGTGGGAATGGTAATAAAAATTAGTAGAACCATTAAAGCCACTATCCCTACAAACCTTACTTTTCTCATCGTTTCTCCTCCTTAAAATGATTTATATTTCTTAATACCTTTTACTTTCTTTTCCTCCATCACCTCCCTTCAAATCCATCTTCTTAAGATTTAATATGTAAAAGGCCAACTTTTAAAGGAGGTCTTAATCCTCCGCCATAAACCCACCAACCCTCCGGATTCAAAAATCAGAAAAAGAATGATCAGAACACCATAGGTAATCACTTTTAGTTGCTGTGTAAATACAAAACCGCTGAGATTAAAGGTCTTGTTCAAGAATCCAAAGAAAATCCTCAGCCCCTCTGGAACAATCCCGATGAACATTGCCCCAAGAATGGAACCTAAGATAGAACCCAATCCCCCTACGATGATCATGGCGAGGTATTCGACTGAGAGAAAGATGGTAAAATACTCAGGATTGATATGAGTGGTATAATAAGCGAATAAACTTCCTGAAACACCTGCATAAAAAGAACTTATTCCAAAAGCCATCACCTTGTATCGCGTCAGATCTACTCCAATAACCTCCGCTGCGATGTCTCGGTCCCGGATGGCCACAAAGGCTCTTCCAATCTTCATTCGCATCATATTCTTTGCTGAAAATCCAAGGAGGAAAACAATGAGCGTGATAAGGAAATAGAATTTTCTGTCCGAATCCACTTTAAATCCCCAGAGAATGATATGAGGGGCAGCCATGCCTAAAGCCCCATGGGTTAAGCCCTCCCATTGAAAGAGAATATATTGGATGATGATTCCAAAAGACATGGTGGCCATGGCCAGATATAACCCCCGCATTCTCAAACAAGGAATTCCTACCCCTATTCCAATGATTGTCGTAATCACCCCCGAGAGGGGAATCAGGACATAAAAATGAAGGCCTGACCTTTCCCCTAAGATGGTGGTCGTATAGGCCCCAATGGCCAGAAAGGCTGCATGTCCTATAGAAATCTGTCCAGTATACCCGGTGAGGATATTTAAGCCAATGGCTCCGATGATATAGATTCCAACTAAGTTGATCGTATAAAGGGTATATCGTCCCACAAAAAAGGGGAGGAGAATAAGGGTGAAGAGGAGAACCGTCCACCAAAATTTAACCCAAATGGTTCGAAAGAGGCTGAGATCTTCCTGATAGGTTTCAATGAAAGTTTTGCTTCTCAATACCATAAAATGAGCCTAAACCCTTTCGATCTCCTTTGTACCAAAAAGACCATAGGGCCTTAAGATTAAAATGACAAAAAGAATAATATAGGCTGAAATCTCCTTGATCCCACTTACATAGAGATCCAGATACCCTCCTACCAGGTTTTCAAAAAGACCAATTATAAGTCCTCCAATTAAGGCCCCGACAACACTATCAAGTCCTCCTAAGATGATGGCAGGGAAAACTTTAATTGCCACAAAACTCAAATTGAGATTCATCACGAGGACATTGGCTAAGAGAACCCCTGAAATTCCAGCCGTGGCAGCGGCAATTGCCCAGGATAGAGAAAAAATTCTTTTTACATTGATCCCCATCAAGAAGGCCACCGTCTGACGATCTGCAGCCGCCCGCATTGCAATTCCTAATTTTGAATACTTAAAAAATAAGAAAAAGATCACCATCACCACACAGGAAATGATAAACGTCCATAGGTGCGCATGGGAGACCACAATTTTTGATATTACAATGGGCGATTGGGGAAAGGGGGAAGGGAACATCACATTCCCAAAACCAAAGACCATTCCTGTCAGAGGCCTAAGAATGATACTTAACCCCAGCGTAACCATGACCACCGCAAAGATGGGTTCCCCAATCATCGGTCTCATTATAAATCGTTCAATCCCTAATCCAAAAAGGGCACAGAAAGCTAATGTTAAGAAGAAGGCAGGTAGAAAACCGAAATGAAATCTCTCAATTAAAAGAACGCAGAAATAAGCGGCCAGCATTAAAATTTCACCATGAGCAAAGTTGAGGATCTTGGTTGCCTTGTAAATCACCACAAATCCTGTTCCGATGACCGCATAAACACTTCCCACCGCCAAACCACTTACAATCAACTGTAGGAGATAATTGAGTTCAGCAACCATATCCTATTTTTCGTAATCCCTCACTCATCCAATAAATCGGATAGGGGTTACTATTTTTTACTCCATAAGAAAAGGCTTTAAACCATTTTGAAAAACTCAATCATTTATAGAGCGACTCAATGAGGTCTCCATACTTTTTTTCAATCATTTCTCTTCGAACCTTCATGGTGGCTGTCAATTCATCGTCATCCCGATCGAGCTCCTTCTCGAGAAGAACAAACTTTTTGATGCTTTCAACCCTTGACCTCTCCTGATTGGCCTTCTCAACCTCTGCCTGAATGAGTTTATATACTTCAGGGTTCTTTGAAAGGCTCTTGAAGGTTGTAAATGGAATTCCCTTCCTCTGGGCCCAATCGGCCACATTATCGAAATCGATTTGAATCAGAGCGGTTAGATAAGGCCTTCTGTCTCCAATCACGATGGCCTCTTTGATAAAGGGACTAAACTTTAACCGATTTTCAATTTCAGATGGTGCAATGTTCTTCCCAGAGGCGGTGATCAAAATCTCTTTTTTTCGATCTGTAATCTTTAAATTTCCATTCTCGTCAAACTCTCCGATATCTCCAGTATATAACCATTCCCCCTGCTTCGTCTTCCTCGTCGCCTCTTCATCTCGAAAATAGCCTACAAAAACTGCTGGGCCCTTCATTAGAATCTCACCATCTCCAGCAATTTTGCTTTCCCAACCTGGGATGGGTTTCCCAACGCTCCCGATCTCGATCTCATCTCCTCTTGGCATGGAGAAAACACCTGTGCATTCGGTTAACCCGTAAGCCTCTTTAACCATCAATCCAATGCTATGAAAAAATTTCATGATGTCTTTGGAAAGGGGAGCAGCCCCGGACACACACTCCCTCACCTGCAATAGCCCGAGTCGGTTACGAAGGGGCCTAAAGACAAGAAGGTAGGCGATAAAATTTGCGAGCCTTAGAAAAAGACCTAACCTCTGCTTGGACAATTTTCTCTCAGCAACCTTATTGCCGATAGGGAGGGAATGGTTGTAGGCCCATCTTTTAACAGGGTGGGCATCTTGCATCTTGATGGTGACCGCTGAGTAAATTTTCTCCAATATGCGGGGGACTGTGAGAAAGATGGTCGGAGAGACTTCTGCCATATCCGCCTGCAATGTATCGATGCTTTCAGCAAAATTGATTGTACAACCACTCTTCATAGGAATGAATAGGGAAAATAATCTTTCTGCAACATGACAGAGAGGCAATACGGAAACGAGCGAATCCCTTCTGTTAATGGGGAGGATTTGAAAAAAGCTATCTAACACAGAAGTAATATTTCTGTGGGACAACATGGCTCCCTTGGGAAGACCTGTGGTCCCAGAGGTATAGACTATAATGGCAACATCTGTAGATACTGTCTTCTGGATCATCCTATGAAAGAGGAAGGGATTTTCCTTATGAATGTTTTTCCCTATCTCCTCTACCTCTTGAAAACTCAACATCATAGGTTCCACATATTTCCTCAGCCCCTTCATGTCGATTACAATCATCTTTTCCAAATGAGGGAGTTCATCTTTAACCATGAGCACCTTATCGGCCTGTTCCTGATCTTTCACGATGACAAATTTCGATTGGGAATGATCCAGAATATATTTTACCTGTATATAACTATTCGTTGGGTAAACCCCTACGCTGATCCCTCCTGCTGATTGGATCGCAAGATCAGCATAGAGCCACTCAGGACAATTATCGCCTAAGATGGAGACCCGATCTCCTTTTTGGAGCCCTAAATGGTATAGCCCGAGACAGAAGTTCTGGACGTGGGCGTAATATTCATTCCATGTAATGGGTCGCCAGAGGCCTTTCTTCTTCTCCCTTAAGGCAACGACCTCTCCCAATTCTCTTACTCTTTCCTGAAATAATTTGGGAAGCGTTAATTCCTCCATCGATTACTCACCGATGACTATTCTTCTCCAAGGTAAGCCTTAATGACATGAGGGTCATTTTGAATATCTTTAGGAGTCCCCTCTGCGATTTTGACCCCGAAATTGATCACGCAGACTCGATCGGCGATATCCATTACGACTTCCATATTGTGCTCGATCATCATAAGGCTCAGCCTCATCTCTTCTTTTATATCCAGAATAAAACGTGCCATATCCTCCGTCTCTTCCGTGTTCATGCCTGAACAAGGTTCGTCCAGCAATAAAATTTTTGGATTCATGGCAAGGGCCCTGCCCAACTCCACCCGTTTCTGAATTCCGTAGGGGAGGGTTCTCACCACTTTCTTCCGATAAGCCTCGATTTCAAGGAATTCGATGATCTCTTCTACTCGATCCCTGTTTAAAACTTCCTCATTCAAACACTTCCCCAAGAAGAGAGCCCCTGACCAGATGCTGGATTGGATAAATTGATGCCTTCCTAACATCAGGTTGTCAATGACCGTCATATTCTTAAACAATTCGATGTTCTGGAATGTCCTTGCTACTCCCATCTTAGCAATTTCGTGTGGTTTAAGACCTATGAGATCCTTGTCCCCCAAGAAAACCCTTCCCGAGGAGGGTCGGTAAATTCCATTGATGATGTTTAATATAGTTGTTTTCCCAGCCCCATTTGGACCGATGAGGCCAAATAACTGGTTTTCTTCAACCCTAAAGGTTACCCCATTGAGGGCCTGTATCCCGCCAAAGTTAATCGAGAGGTCCTTTATTTCGAGCGCAGGCATCGATGCTCCTCTTTCCGGGCATGATCAGGAGAGCCATCGTTTTCTTCGTTTGTAATGTTTAATATTGGC
This sequence comes from Deltaproteobacteria bacterium, assembly GCA_037441765.1. Taxonomy (GTDB): domain Bacteria; phylum Desulfobacterota; class BSN033; order BSN033; family UBA1163; genus JBBIRM01. The sequence continues at coordinate 28,531 of JBBIRM010000014.1, forward strand.
AAAATTTTTTTTCTTCTTTTCATCGGTCAAACCAAGATAAAATTCCTTGATATCCCTGTCCTCTCTTAAAGCGTCACTCTTAGCATCCATCACAATTCTTCCGTTTTCGAGAACATATCCATAAGATGTAATATCCAGGGCGACTTTTGCATTCTGCTCAATGAGCAATATGGCTGTGCCCTCGCTTTCGTTAATCGTCTTTAAAATACTGAAGATTTCCCGAACGATGATCGGGGCCAATCCTAAGGAGGGTTCGTCTAACATCATTAATTTTGGCTTCGCCATCAAAGCCCTTCCAATAGAAAGCATCTGCTGTTCGCCCCCGCTTAGATACCCTGCTAATTGGGAATGCCGTTCTTTTAAAATCGGAAAATACTCATACACTCTCTGCAAACTGGTCTGAATCCTTTTACCATCTTTTTGAGTATAAGCCCCTACCTTGATATTCTCTCCAACCGTTAGCTCCTGGAAAATTCCCCTTCCTTCTGGAACGACAGAAATCCCTTTTCTTACAATCTCTTCTGGCCCTTTCCGATCAATCCGCTCTCCATAAAATTCAATAACCCCCCCTTCGATCTCCCCCTCTTCAAGGGGAAGGATACCTGCGATGGCTTTAAGGGTGGTAGATTTGCCTGCTCCATTAGCACCAAGCAGAGCGATCATACCTTTTTCAGGAACCTCCAAGGAGATCCCTTTTAAGGCAAGGATGATGTCATTATAGACGACTTCAATATTGTTGACTCGAAGCATTGCTCCACTCAATCTTTTATGGAATTTTTAAATCAGAATCTTCCGAGTAGTTCCCTGGCGATGATTATCTTCTCTATCTCTTTGGTCCCTTCTACAATCTCAACTATCTTCGCATCCCGATAGAGCCTTTCTATTCCAGACTCTCCGAGGTACCCATACCCTCCGTGAATTTGAAGGACCTCATCCACAACTTTTACTGCTACCTCCCCAGCATACCACTTTGCGATGGACATGAATTTGGGATCAATCTTCCCATGGTCTGCCATCCAGGCGGCCTTATAGTAAAGACATCGGGCTGCCTCGATAAGGGTGACCATCTCTGCTAATTTAAATTGAATGGCTTGAAAACTGGCAATAGGACTTCCAAACTGCTTTCTCTCCTTTGCATATTTGATGGCCTTCTCCAGTCCTCCCTGGGCTATTCCAACTCCCTGGGCAGCCACTGTAATTCGGGTTCGATTAAACACCCCCATCATAAGTTGTTGAAACCCCTCCCCCTCGGAGCCGATTAAATTCTCTTTTGGTATTTTGACATTGACAAATCTAAGTTCGGCGGTCTCTGAGGCCCTTGTTCCAAGTTTTCTCTTCAACTTAATTGCCTCAAACCCTTCTCGATCTGTCTCTACAATCATCGCACTATGGCGTTTATATCTTGAACCTTCTTCCTCATTTGTAAGACAAAAAACAACTAAAAAATTGGCTATCGTCCCGTTGGTGATATACATTTTGTTTCCATTGATAACATAATGGTCTCCAACCCTCTTTGCTATGGTTCGAACAGAGGAGACATCGCTTCCTACATCAGGCTCGGTAATGGCCATGCCCATGATGGCCTCTCCTTTCGGCAGAAGAGGTAAATACCTCTTCTTCTGCTCCTCGCTCCCATATAAAAGAATAAATTCTGAGCCCAAGGTAGTGAGGATGATATTCCCACACCCAGGATCGACCCTCCAGAACTCTTCAGCAATCAGGGCGTTTTCTAAGAAACCAAGCCCCAATCCCCCGTATTCCTTTTTAATAAAGACACCGATAAAACCAAGCTCACAGGCCTTTCTCCAGAGATCCCTGGGGAAGGTCTCATGAAGGTCACATTCCTCTATGAACTTAGGAAACATCCCCTCTGCAAACTCCCTGGCTGCCATGCGAATCTGTTTTTGCCGAGCACTCAATTCAAAATCCATCACATATCTCCTTTAACAATTCAAGAACTTCATTTCTTATGTGAGAAAATTCCAACCCTAACTGGATCTTACCCCGGAAAAGATAAGGTTTCTAAACTGCCTGGTATAAGAACGAAGGTCTATCGTCTCCCTATTCATCTCCTTCTGGAGAAGCACTCCATCGTGAACCCCAATGATCACCCAGGCCATCATCTGCGGGTCGATCTCCTTTTTAAACTCCCCTGTCCGCTTCCCCTCTCTCAAAATACCTGTGATGAACTCATGCCACTTTTGATAGACCGACTTAAGAGTGGGTTCCAATCGATTCCGAGAGCCACACATCTCTGCAGAGATCACCGTCATAAAGAGACATAGATCCGGATGCTCCCCTGCAAACCATACATTGAATCGCATCATCTTTTGAAACTTATCGGATGCGCTCTTCCCTTCTTTTTCAACATAGGCCATCATTTGGTTAAGGTATCTCTCTTCAAAGAGTTTGATAATCTCACGGGCCAAATGTTCTTTGGTCTCAAAATGACAGTAAAGGGCGCCCCGGGTGAGTCCTGCATCTTTTGTGATTTCAGCCACGGAACTTCCTTTATAGCCTTTTCTAACGAAGAGTTTCATGGCTGAGTTAAGAAGCCTTTCGGAGGAAGCGACTTTAGTCCTGGAGGTCATAATAAAATGATAAACGTTTATTTAGTAAAATATGAATGTTTATTTACCAAAAATAAAAAACCCTGTCAAGAAAATTTTCACAAATTCCTTATAGACTCTTTATGGCCAACTCTACGGTTTAGGGAAGATTTATAATCTCTTGAAGTAAAAAGTCTTTTTAAACTCATATGGTATCATTTCTACGAAAGTGCATGGTCAGGTCTTCTTTTCTGGCAATGATCGTGTTAATTCCCCACCCCTGGGATCACATTGTTTAACCCTTTCTATGGAGAGTGGTTATGTGATTTTGGACCTAATTTCTTTCGATATGATTCCCCTTCCATGATTAAGTGTGGGAATGATGGACCAATAGCTCCAGAGCTGAATTAGCGATGAAAGGATCTGGGAACAGAGGGATCCAATCCTTTGGCGGTTTTTAATGCATTTCTCCTCGGAGTGATCGGCCTGACCAGCCAGGAAGAAGCGAAACATTTATTAGAAAAAAATTGAGGCAAAACTTTGATTTTTCTTTAATTTTTAAGCCAGAATGCCATTGATTTCGCCATTCTCAGTCAAGGTGTTTGACTAATCATTTCTATAGCCACGCCATATCTTATTTCCAAACTTATCCTCCACAATAAATCCTTCTCCTATATCAAAACTACCCAGATTGTTCTTTAAATAATTCAAATAGCCAAACTCTCCCATTATACCTCCACTCATTGCCCTGATCGATATCATTAATCTTAAAAATACCTGACCGATCTTTTCATGACCTATATTAAATTCCCACATCTTTAAATTGTTTCTATATAATTTCCATAATTCCCGTGTCAATTCATCCAGCTGGTCATCTTTCGGCAATTGGTTACTCATATGAATCTGATAAATTTTCTTATAAGAATCGTATACTGATTTATCGGTAATTAGGATAATTCCATTTACATAAATATCTCTCACAAGGGTCTCAATC
>JBBIRM010000015.1:0-5101 GCA_037441765.1 Deltaproteobacteria bacterium
TTAAAATATAATCAATTATCTTTGTGAAATCCTTGATTTAAGTCAAAAATAAAAATTTGCCTCAGAGGTTTCTTGAAGGTTTCGGCCTTGATCCTCCGGGGTCAATAATCGGAGTATCATGAAGGAAGAAGGGGATAGTTTTTTACCTGGATTTATGTTAAAAATTATAATGGTGATGTTTGAAATTTATGAGAAAATATAAAATATTATTCTTGCCTGATCTAAAAGAAATTGAAGTGGAAGAGGGGACATCTTTATTTGATGCAACTAAAAAGGCTGGGCTTTATATCAATAGTCTTTGCGGGGGAGAGGGGGTTTGTGGAAAATGTCGGCTTCAGGTCATCGAAGGGAAACCCAAGCTTGATCCCTCCTTCATTCCATTTTTTACAAAAGAAGAGATAGGCAAAGGGTATGTGCTTGCCTGCCAGACTCCAATCGAGGAAGACCTCAAAGTAATTATCCCCCCTGAATCGCGTATAGAGGAAGGGCAGATTTTAAAAGAGTCTCCTGAGACGATTAAGAATAAATGGGTTGAGACTCCTCCTTTCCAGTATAGTGAAGCCGACTGGATATCTCTCTATAAAAGGCCTTCAGACCCTGCCTCTCTTTTTGAGCCATTAACCAATAAGGTTTTCCTTGATCTTCAGAAACCTACCTCTGAAGATAATATCCCGGATACAGCAAGAATAGTAAGGGAGTTGAGGAAAAGGTTAAAATTTCCTTCTTACAAATTTTCATTTTCCTCTTTAAAGGATATTTCTTTAAAACTTCGTCGCTCCGATTGGAAAATTACTCTTACCATTTCTCGAGATAATGAGAAGGGTAAGGTTCTACAGGTTGAAGAGGGAAATCGGGCAGATCAAAACTATGGGATTGCGGTGGATGTAGGAACTACCACCGTTGTGGCCCAGTTAGTTAACCTTAAAAACGGGAAAGTGATGGGAGTGGAAGGGAATCATAATCTCCAAGCCCGTTATGGAGAAGATGTGCTTTCAAGGATTGCTTATGTGTGTGGCAGAGGGTCTCTCGAAGTCCTCCAAAAAGCAGTTGTAGAAAATATAAATCTTTTAATTATGACCCTTTCCAAAGAAAAAGGGGTTGACCCGGAAGATATTACATCCCTTGTTGCCGCAGGAAATACAACGATGACCCATCTGTTATTGGGACTGATGCCTTGTTCCATTAGAGACGACCCTTATGTTCCAACCGTTGATCTCTATCCCCCCATCGAGGCCAGGGAGATAGGGATTCACATCAACCCACACGGGATCGTTGAGGTTCTGCCTAGTATTGCAAGCTACATTGGTGGAGATACGGTCGCAGGGGTTCTGGCCTGCCAGATAGCAGATCGACCAGAATTGACCTGTCTCATCGATATAGGGACCAATGGAGAGATTGTGTTGGGAAATAATGAATGGATGCTTTCATGTTCTGCCTCTGCAGGTCCTGCCTTTGAAGGAGGAGATACAAAATGGGGGATGAGAGCCACTAAAGGGGCGATTCAAAAGATCAATATTGAAAAAGGAGAGGTGTCCTATGAAACCATTGGGAGAGAAAGGCCAAGAGGGATTTGTGGCTCCGGGTTTATTGACCTTATTTATGGATTAGCAAAGAATAGGATACTGGAAATAGACGGTAAATTTTCAAGATCCTCAAAGGACAGAAGACTCATTAAAGGCGAAAATGAAATGGAATATATCGTAGCCTTCCCTGAAGAGACTGAGAAGGGAGAGGCCATCACCATTGCCCAATCTGACATTGACAATATCCTCCGTTCAAAAGCGGCTGTTTTTGCTGCTATTAAATCCTTGATTGATTATGCAGGACTGACATTTAAAGATCTTAAAAAAATCTATGTGGCCGGAGGTTTTGGGAATTATTTAAATATAGAAAAGGCTATCGGAATTGGTTTGCTTCCGGATATCCCTATCGAACGGATCGAATTTGTTGGAAATAGTTCCTTAATGGGAGCCCGTATGACGCTCCTCTCATACCATGCCTTTGAGAAGGCGATCAGCATCTCTCAATCTATTACCAACATTGAACTTTCTAAATTTGCTCCCTTTGCCGAGGAATATATGGCTTCCCTCTATCTCCCTCATATCGATCGAGAACGCCTCTTTCCATCAGTAATGTATTGATTTTTTATATTTGGGATAAATTAAAAATAAAAAAGAAAAGGAAACGAGGCCTCGAGTAAAAAGAATGGTGAACCTAAAAGGATTTAATCAGAGATACTTACCAATCCTAATTTCATCACTTTTCATTATATTCCCTATATTCTATTTTATAGAAAAGGTCTCCATTTCCCTATCAAAAGAGGAAGAGAATCCTCTGGAGGATAGGGTAGAGAAACTGAAGACTTTTAGAGAGAAGAGAGACCGATTCTTTAAAGAAGATCCAAACTCTCCATTAAAAGAGTCCGATAGAAAGAAATTTAAAGGTCTCCAATATTTTCCAATCGATCTTAGATATGCGATGGTGGGGAAAATCCAACAATATTCCAATTCTAAATCCCTCTATGTTTATCTACCCACCAATAAAGGAAAAGATAAGAAGTATGTTAAATACGGTTATTTTCGATTTAATTGGGAAGGTAAGCAATATTCCCTACAGATTTACCGTCCTCTTGGCGGAGGAGAGTTATTTCTTCCTTTTAAGGATAAAACCTCTGGAAAAGAGACCTACCCTCAGGGTCGTTATCTTTTTATTGAAACCATGCCTGGAGGGGATGTCCTTATAGATTTCAATCGTGCTTATAACCCCTTCTGTGAATATAATGAAAAATATCTCTGCCCTTTCGCACCTGAGGAAAACTGGCTTCCTCTGGAGATTCGAGCAGGGGAAAAACGCTATAAATAAAAGCGAGGGCTTATTGGCTCAGTTATCTTTAAGTCTTCTTAATCCCTCGAATCCTTTCTTATTAACCGAGGAATTCCCAGCCTATAAGGAAGATGCAGAATAGTCCAATGGCCAACATGGCAAAACCCATCACATTTGAGAATAGGTCTACCCATGCGCTTGGATAATTTGATCGATAAGTTTCAAGTCTATTCTGTGCCACCAGCCTCTTATATTGCTCAGGCCTTTCTTCAACCAATTCATATTTTGGAAGCCTTCCAGTAAAGATCACCGGGTCGAAAGGAAACTTCGACGGTCGGAAATGGGTATTGAAGAAGTGGACTGTGAAGATAAACCCAGAAGCAAGCAGCGCTTCATCAGAATGAACAATGTGAGCGATGTTCAGTACCCAGCCCGGCAAAAAGATACAGAAGAATTCTGGAAACCAGAGCATTAGGCCTGAAAGCCCGATGGCAAACATTCCCCAATAGACCGCCAGGAAGTCAAATTTCTCCCAGTAGGTCCAGCGATCAAACTTCGGTTTAGGACCCTGGCCAAAGAACCACCGAATCATTCCAATGATGTCCTGAATATCCTTCCAGCGAGGGCATAGGGATTCTGGGCCAAACAGTCTTTGTAATGGATTGGGATTCCCAGGCAGTTTTTTGTAAAAAAGGAAATAGAAGAAATAACCGTTGGCCGCTACAAAATAGAGAAATGTAATCGCTGCAGAAATTCGGTGGATCAATCCGGCCATCTCCGCTCCTCCCCAAAAGGCCATCAATCCTCTGGCCCATGGAGCATGTGAGAATTTCAATGGCAGTCCAGTGAGCACAAGGGCGATGAAAGTGACCATCATTGTAAGATGAAGGACGATATCTAAGGTTTTAAAACGGCGATACATCAAACCAGCCTCTTCTAATTTGACATGATGTAGTGGGAAGAATATCCCCTGTTTCCTTAACTCTCTCTTTTCCCAGAAATCCTTTCGCCACCAAAGAAAAGTGTGGACCCAGAATACCCCAAAGACAGAAACAAGGAGAGCCGTCATGATCATAAATACGGCATAGAGCACAGGTTCCCTTTCATGATCATTATGGGTGGCATGGGCGATCCACATCACAAAATTTGTATTGGCACGGGAGTGGCATTTACCGCAGGTTTCAACCAGACGGGCGTCTGAAATGGTGGACTTTGGGTTATCTCTTGGAAGAATAGAATGGAAACCATGACAATCCGCACAACCTGCGACTAACTTTGGATAACCCAAGTGTTCTACCTTGCCATGATAACTTTCATAATAGGTCTGCGTGGCAATAAGAAAGACCCTATTTCTTTCCATCATCTCCCTGTCGCCATGACATTTCTGACAGACCTCCGTATGAAACTCCTTTCGAAACTGAACCGTTTTGGGGTCATCCCCCTTTAATATTGGAACCTTATGGAGACCATGACAGTCGTGGCATGCGGCAGAATCAGGATTTCCTGCAAAAACGGCTTTCCCATGGATACTCTCAGAATAACCGTCATCCGAATGGCACTGAGTGCATTTCTCTACAACTCTTGTCTTATCACCTTTCCAGGGTGTCATCTCATGGATATTGGTGTGACAGTCCTTGCATTGAACATCATTTATAAAATGGGCACTTGCATAATGGTCTGCCCCTTCTTTTTTATGGCATCGGTGACAGGTCACAGGCTCGGTATGAATCTTTGCCCCTTTGGCCTTCAAATGTTCTTTTACATCTGTAATGTCCCAGTGACAACTATTACATGAATTGGCTCCGTGGACTGACTGAGCAAACTTTCTCTCATTGATCTTCGTGTGGCAACCGAGACATTCGGAATTATCAATGCATTCATAGCAGTATTCTCTTCCCCGTATAACAAACTTTTCTCCCTTTTCTGCTTTTTCAGGAGGTTTGACCTTTTCAGGTTTAGGGGTCTCTTTTTGTGTAGAAGGTTTCTCCAAAGCCCATAGGGCAATGGCTCCCATAAAAAGGGTTAACAAAAGGATGAATAAAAATAGAGTAAGTTTTTTAAAACCTCTTTTCATAATCCCCCCTAAAATATCTCTAACCCCTCTAAATTTTAATTAAATGGAATGGAGGAATCTACAAAAACACTTTAGATTCAAAAATAGATATGATGATTAAAATAAAATCGTAATCAAAATGAAATTTGTTTAACATAATAAAAACTTGAAGTCAATAACTTTTAGAATGAATGTTGCCAAGAGATTTCTAAAAAAGTTCTTCAA
>JBBIRM010000015.1:5159-31606 GCA_037441765.1 Deltaproteobacteria bacterium
AAAAAAGTTCTTGAAAGATTGGGGAGGTAAGATGAGGGTCCGGCAAGCCAAAAGGGATTGCCCTACGAGAAATTAAACGAATCTCAAAGGTAGTGCAAGGGTTTGGAACCCTACCTCCCCAGTCTTTCTATGACTTTTTCAGAACTCTCCTGAAAAATACTTGACAAGGGGTGGATGTTGTGATAAAAAACTGTGAAACTAAAACAGTTTCCTAATACTTCCTCAAAACTTATGGATAAAGAAAAAAGGGGACAAATTCTTAACCTTGCCAAAAAGAGGTTTGAGAGGTTTGGGTTTAATAAGACTACGGTTGACGAGATCGCCAAAGATGCCAATATCTCCAAACGGACCCTCTACCAGGAGTTTGAGAGCAAAGAAAAAATACTTGAAGAACTTTTCATATATGAGGCTTTATCCGTAAGGAAGTCCATTCTAAATCAGATTAATAAGATCGATGATCCAGCAGGCAAGCTTCAAACCTATATCAGGTTAGCCCTAAAATATCTTGAGCAGAATCCCTTCATAGTCAGTGTGCTCCATGATGAAAAAGGATTCTTTGCCCCCTTTCTAAAAGATAAACCCCATATCATAGAAACAGGAATTGAGGAGATCTTTGTTAACATCCTAAGGGAGGGCATCCGGAAAGGGGTCTTTCGGAAAATGGATGAGAAAATCGTTGGCCATTGTCTTTTCTTACTCTTCAAAGGTTTTACCTATGGCAGAAACAGCCCTGGCCATCCAATCGGTTTAAATGAGGTCAACCAGTTTATCCATTTTATCCTCCATGGAGTTATCCTTCAAAAATGAAGGGATCGTCATTATATTTTCAATGATTGGAATGGAAAATGAATCGGTTTTCCATAGATGTAAAACAGGAAGGGCAGGTGAGTTTGATCCGTATGACAAGCCGTTTTATTGGCCTGCCTATTTTTAAGGTTTATGCCTTTTTCGTAAACGGGCTTCTGATTGACACCGGGTTTACCAACTGCAGGACTGGCTTTCTAAGGCTTTGCGATCAGCTTCATCCCCTCCACATGGTGGTCAATACACATCACCATGAAGACCACACGGGTAATAACTTCTGGCTAAATAAAAAATACGGTCTATTGCCCTTGGCCCACCCAAAAACTTCTTCTTATCTGAAGGCACCTGATCGATGGATTCGGCTTTATCGTCGTTTTATATGGGGTACCCCCAGACCCTCAGAAACAGGCCAGGTGGATTCAGAGATTCGAACCCCTCAGTTTCGTTTTTTAGTCATCCCTACCCCTGGACATTCTGATGACCATATCTGTCTCTATGAACCAAACGAAGGATGGCTTTTCTCAGGAGACCTATTCATAAAAGAGCGATTAAAATATTTGAGGGAAGATGAGGATATTCATTCAGTGATTGAGTCATTAAAAAAGGCTTTAGGGCTAAGGCCTAAAAAGATGTTTTGTTCCTTCAGTGGATTGATTGATAACCCTGAGGAAGCCCTTAAGAGAAAGATTTCTAATTTAGAGACAATTCGTCTTAGGATTGAGGATGGATTAAAACAGGGATTACCTCCTCAAGAGATTCGAAGAAGACTCTTAGGAAGAGGAGACCAATTTAAATGGATCACCCAGGGCCAAATCTCCAAACAGAATTTAATCAATGCATTTTTGAGACAAAAGGGGTGGAAAGATGAATCAGAAAATTAAAAAGGCAGTAGTTTTAGGGGCAGGCGTGATGGGAAGCGCCATTGCGGCTCATTTAGCAAATGTGGGAATCCCCTCTTTACTTCTCGATATTGTCCCACCTGAGATGACAGAGGAGGAAAAGAAGAAAGGACTCACCATTGAAAGCCCAGAGGTGAGAAATCGGTTTGCGATGTTGGGAAAAAAGAGGGTTCAGGAGTCAAGACCCGCCTCACTCTATTTGAAGGAGGATGCAGAACTCATCTCCATAGGAAACCTGGAGGATCATCTCTTCTTGATCTCTCAGGCAGACTGGATCATCGAGGCCATTATTGAGGATCTTCATATAAAGAGAGACCTTTTTAAAAAACTCCTCCCCTATCTTAACGAAAGGACGGTGGTCAGTTCCAATACCTCTGGTATCTCCATCCAAAAAATGGTTGAAGGACTACCAGAGGATTTCAAAGAGAGATTTTTAGGAACACATTTCTTTAATCCTCCCAGATATATGAAACTCCTTGAGGTCATCCCTGCTAGATCTACCTCTAAGGCTGTGGTAGATAGAATAGCCCAGGTTGGGGAGAAGATTTTGGGTAAGGGAGTTGTCTTTGCAAAGGATACCCCCAACTTCATTGCAAATCGGATCGGTGCATTTGCCACTGCAATCACCATGAAGACAACGGTCGAGGAGGGTTATCTGATCGAAGAGGTAGATCAAATCACAGGCCCTGCGATGGGTAGACCGAAACTGGCTACCTTCAAACTCGCTGATCTTGTGGGCCTGGATGTCATGGCCCATGTCTCAAAAAATCTCTATGAAAGCCTTCCCGAAGGAAAGGAGAGAGAGTATTTTCAGTTTTCCCCCTTCTTCCAAAAGATGATTGAAAACCAGTGGCTGGGCCAGAAGACCAAACAGGGGTTTTATAAGAAAGTCAAACAGAATGAGAAGGAGGAGACTCTGGTTTTAGATTATGAAAAACTTCAATACCGCCCTCAGAGGAAGGTAAGTCTTCCTTCCGTAGAGATGGGGAAGAATATTGATGATGTGAGAGAGCGGATCAAGACACTTGTTGCAAGTTCAGATCGGGGTGGGACATTTGCATGGAAAATCTTGAAGAAGACGCTTCTCTATTCTGCAGAAAAGATCCCTGAGATTTCGGATGACATTGTCAATATCGATCGAGCGATGAAGTGGGGATATAACTGGGAACTCGGACCATTTGAAATCTGGGATGCCATCGGTTTGAAATCCTCTCTAAAAAGGATGGAGAAAGAGGGAGAGGTTCTCCCTCCTTTGGTGGAGAAACTTCTTAGTAAAGGCTATTCCGCCTTTTATGAGAAGAAGGAGGGACGGACCTTCTACTTCGACCTTGGAGCAGTTCAATACCAAGAGATCGAAGAGAAACCTGAGATTATCCTTTTACCAAGCCTAAAGGAGAGGAAAAAGACCATTCTTTCCAATCCTGGGGCCAGTCTAATCGACCTTGGCGATGGTGTGGCCTGTCTCGAATTCCATTCCAAGATGAATACTATTGGCGCAGATACTATCCAGATGATGAGAGATTCTTTGAGGGTGGTCGAAGAGAGATTTGATGGATTGGTGATTGGGAATCAGGCGGAGAACTTCTCTGCAGGTGCAAACCTGATGCTTATCCTCTTTGAAATTCAGGATGAAAACTGGGATGACCTTGAATTCTCTGTAAAGGCTTTTCAGGATACGCTGATGGCCATAAAGTATTTTGAGAAGCCGGTTGTGGCTGCTCCCTTTGGACTTACCCTGGCTGGCGGATGTGAGATCTGCCTTGCCTCTGCAAAGGTGCAGGCTTCTGCCGAGACGTATATGGGGCTCGTGGAGGTTGGAGTGGGGTTGATCCCAGCAGGAGGAGGGACCAAAGAGATGCTGATTCGATCTACGGAGGGGATTCCTGCTGGAGTAGAGGCGGACCTGCTCCCATTTGTTCGAAAGGCCTTTGAGACGGTGGCAATGGCAAAGGTTTCAACCAGTGCGAAGGAGGCTCAGCAGATGGGGTACATGCGATATACAGACAGAATCACCATAAATCGCGACTACCTCCTTCACGATGCGAAAAGGACTGTTTTGGATATGGTTCGGGATGGTTATCAACCTCCCAGGCAAAAAAAGAGTATTAAAGTCATGGGAGAGAAAGGATACGCCCTTCTCCAAATGGGCCTCTTCTATATGAGGGAAGGAGGTTACATCAGCGAATATGACGAGCATGTGGCTAAAAAGATAGCCCGCATTATGACTGGTGGAAATCTACCGGATGGAACAGAGGTAACCGAACAGTACCTTTTAGACCTGGAAAGGGAAGCCTTCTTGAGCCTTTGCGGAGAACCAAAGACTCAGGCAAGGATTGAACACATGCTCAAAACAGGAAAGCCCCTCAGGAACTGATCGATGCAAAATTAATAAGTTAAAGAAATTTAGAATCGAATTTTTTACTGATTAAACATGGTAAAAAGATATAAAATGGTTAAAGAACGTTTTGTCACATCTACAGAATCAATGGCTGTGAAAGAACAATTATCTTTTTGGGAGACCTATAAAAGTAAATCTTTAAAGACAGACCAAGCGAATGTCATTGTTTATATAGGGGATGTGAGTAAAGCTTTAAATTTGTTACCCGAAGACATTGTTGATTGTGTTGTTACAAGTCCTCCTTATTGGAAACAACGAGATTATAAAAATCCCGACCAAATTGGTCAAGAAAGTTCATACCATGAATATATTAAAAGGCTAGTCAAAGTTTTTTGTGAAATGAAAAGGTTGCTGAAACCAACAGCGACTTTTTTCTTAAATGTTGGGTATAAATATCAAAACAAGGAATTATTGCTTATACCAGAATTATTGGCAATCGAATTGCAGAAAAATGGTTGGACACTTCTAAATAAAATTATTTGGAATAAACCAAATGCAATGCCATCTTCACTGAATAGTAGATTTTCGAATGTATATGAACCAATATTTTTGTTTGTGAAGGAGGAAAGTAAACACAGATATTATCTCTCAATTGATGAACTAAGATTGTCTCCCAGTTCAGATTTCATCGAGGCAAGTAATAAGAAACCAGAGGATATATTAGGATTTGAAGTAGAAAATTCGCTTTCCAAAAATAATAAAATTAATGGTATTGTCTCTAAAGTGTTTAAGGGTTCGCAAGGCACCATTTTTGTTCAAGTAGACTGGAGAAATAATAAAAGCACAATCGAAATTTTGAACGATTTTTGTAACGAATCACAGCTTGCTATTAACTTGGTATGCCCTGATTGTGGTAACGCAATTAAGCACGAAATAGATTTAAATGAACATGATAGGTGTAAAGGATTTCCAAAACCATCATTGCCCCCTCTACTAGATTTCAGCAAAAGAGTTGAATTAAAATCTACATCCCTATTTGATTTTGATATCCCCAAAAGATCATATAAAGGTAAATATAAAATAAGTCCAGAAAATAGAGGTGCTTCCCCTGGGGCAAGAAAATCCCTTTTTGGCGAATATTTAGTTTTACAAAGGAGGTACAAGATTATTCAGCAGATAATCGCTGACTATCTTAGATTTTGGAGAGAAAAGAGAGGTATCCCTACCAAAGAAATTGATAATTTATTGGGGTATAGAGACACTGCTGGACATTGGTTTAGGAAGGATGCTGGTAGTTGGGGACGGGGAGGATCTGTCCCCCTCCCTGAAGATTGGTTTAAATTGAAGGAAATTTTAGAGTTCGATGATATTTATGATAGGTGGGTTACTGAAACTCATTTAGTTCTACAAACAGTTAAGGCCCATCCTAAGGGGAAAAATCCAGGTGATGTTTGGAGTATAAAGTTACAACCATTTCCTGAATCTCATTTTTCAACATTCCCTGAGGAGTTAGTTAGAAAGTGTATCATTGCGGGATGTCCTGAAGATGGAGTTGTATTAGACCCTTTTGCAGGATCGGGCACGACAGGTAAAGTTGCTCAGGAGTTAGGAAGAGATGCGATCTTAATAGAGCTTATTCCCGAATTTTTAAACATAATTAAAAAAAGATGCAAGGGTATCAGGGAGGTAATCTATGTTAAATGATCTCCAACTTGAGGCCGTTGAAAAGAGATATTTTGATTATATTTTAACCTTTCTAAGGGCGAACTTACATCCAATTCTTGATGGTCTAAATTCAAGAATAAAAATTTTAAATGATTGGTATGATAATTTTATAAAAACAGCAAGGGCTGGCTTTAAAGCTTCAGATTTAGACGTAGGAGCAGAGAGAATATTCCACCATTTTTTTGCATCAATTTTAAAACTTCCAAATTCGTCTCCCCTGGGATCAGATTTAATGTTTGAAGCTCCAGACGCATTCATCCATATTGAAGTCAAGACAGCACTTATAGATAACCCGGCTGATTATAGGGGGAAGATAAACATCGCAATCAATCAGACTTCTTATCAAATTGAAGGATTATTTGTCCCGAATTTACCAAAATATTATAATCCAAAAGGTAATAATAAAAGACCTTGCCTTACTTATATTATCCAAATAATTCATGAGCATGCTAAGCCAAATATTAAGGCATTAAAATTGGTTTGCATCCCTAACGGACAACTTTACTCACATTATGGAAATAGAATTTTTAAGAGTGGTAAAGGTGGGAAAACCAAACGAAAAGATTTTCGTTACAGTTATTCAACAGAACCATTGTTTAAATTATTGTCAAACAAATATAGAGAAAATTTTTTTCGAATTGAATTAGTATACTTAGCGAAAAATATAAAAGTTGAGGATATCGCTGGAATCTCAGGCATTCCTGTTCATTTTCAATTCTAAAGGTTATTGTAAGAGGAATATAATTAACTTTGGATTTAAATTTACCGGAATTAGAAGGCCCTAAAAAGGTATAGGAGTTCTATTGAAGATTTTATCTATGAGACAAAGTGGGGGCAATATAGAACATGTTAATCTTTTGGAAAAAAACTACCAGTGCCCTCAAAAAATATAAATTCTAAAATAGCTATTTAAAATGAACAGAAGTTAAAATCTTCATAATGGACAGGAGGTGTTTAAATGAGGGAAGCGGTGGTGGTTTCTGCGGTGAGGACAGCGGTGGGCAAAGCCCCCCGAGGAATATTGAAGGATACTCGACCTGACGATATTGGAGCGATTGTCATCCGTGAGGCAGTCGCAAGGGTTCCTGGTTTAAAGGTTGAAGAAGTCGATGATGTTGTAATTGGATGCGCATTCCCTGAGTCCGATCAGGGACTCAATCTTGCCAGGGTCATCGCCATGAGGGCAGGGTTCCCCTTTACGGTTCCAGGCCAGCCCGTAAATAGATTCTGTTCCTCAGGGCTCCAGGCCATTGCAACAGCAGCCTATGAGATTATGGTTGGAGCAGTAGAGGTGATGGTCGCAGGTGGGGTGGAGTTTATGAGCCAGGTACCCATTATGGGTTTGACCCCTTCGCCAAATCCCTATTTAGTAGAGCATAATCCTCAAGTCTATACTTCCATGGGACTTACTGCAGAAAATGTGGCAGAAAGATTCGGGATTACGAGAGAAGAACAGGACAGATTTGCCCTTTTAAGCCATCAGAAGGCAGCCAAATCAATTAAGGAAGGGAAATTTAAGGAGGAGATTGTTCCTGTTCCTGCAAAGGTAAAGGAGATCAAAGAAGATGGAACTGTGGTTGTAAAGGAAGTTATTTTTGATACCGATGAGGGAGTTAGATACGATGCTTCCTTAGAGGCGATGTCAACCCTCAAACCTGTATTCAAACGAAATGGGACAGTGACAGCAGGCAACTCATCCCAGACCAGCGATGGAGCAGCAGCCCTAGTTCTGATGTCAAAGGAGAGGGCAGAAAAGATGGGGTTAAAACCTCTTGCAACCTTTCGGGCTTTTGCTGTGGCAGGAGTTCCTCCCGAGATTATGGGGATAGGTCCAGCCTATGCTGTTCCAAAAGTATTAAAATTGACAGGGCTTACTTTAGACCAGATTGGGTTGATCGAACTCAATGAAGCCTTTGCCTCTCAATCCCTATATTTAATCAAGACATTGGGACTGAATATGGATATTGTCAATGTCAACGGAGGAGCAATTGCCATGGGTCATCCCTTAGGTTGTACAGGGGCTAAATTGACTACGACCTTGCTCTATGAGATGAAGCGAAGAAATGTCCGCTATGGGCTGGTGACCATGTGCATTGGTGGTGGGATGGGTGCCGCTGGAATCTTTGAGAGGACCAATTGAGTATTGATCTTTATTAAGAGAGGAGGCTTTTATGGAAGAATTTGTAAAAGGAGGAGCGTTTCTTATTGAATCAATTTCTCCCCAGGAGGTTTTCACTCCCGAGGAATTTTCAGAAGAACAGAAACTTATTGCTCAGGCCGCAACTGAATTTGTTGTCGGTGAAGTCCAGCCATTGATCGACGAGATCGAAGCACAGAAGGAAGGTCTTCTACCCAGTTTGGTCAGGAAGGCAGGGGAATTAGGTCTTCTCTCAGGAGACATTGCTGAAGAATACGGAGGGCAGAATCTGGACAAGGTTAGCGTCTCCCTCTTAATGGAGAAATTGTCTCATGGGGGAGGCTCTTTCATGGTCGCTTATGCGGTCCATACAGGCATTGGATCTCTTCCCATCATCTTCTTTGGCAATAAGGATCAGAAGAAGAGATATCTTCCCAAAATTGCCACAGGAGAGTGGATCACTGCCTATGCGTTGACCGAGCCTGAGGCAGGCTCTGATGCCCTCAACGCTAAAACCGTTGCCAAACTTAGCCCGGATGGAAAGTATTACATTCTAAATGGCCAGAAACAATTCATCTCCAATGCGGGCTTCGCTGATGTCTTCGTGACCTATGCCAAAGTGGATGGAGAAAAGTTCACCTCCTTTATCGTTGAACGAAATTTCGAAGGCGTCTCGGTGGATGAGGAAGAGAATAAGATGGGAATGAAGGGTTCCTCTACCCGAAGCGTGATCTTCACAGATGCTAAAGTGCCAGTTGAGAATGTCCTCGGAGAAGTGGGGAGGGGTCATATTGTGGCCTTTAATACCCTGAACATCGGACGCTTTAAACTCGGGGCGGGTTGCGTTGGCTCCTGTAAGAGCGCCCTCCAGGAGGCTGTCACCTATGCAAAGCAAAGAGTACAGTTTGGTAGGCCGATTGCTGAGTTCGGTCTGATCAAACATAAGATTGCAGAGATGGCCATAAGGACTTTCACTGTGGAGAGCATGGTTTACCGAACCGCCGCTCTTGTTGATCGAATCTTGAAGAGGATAGATCACCATGCTGAAGATGTTGGGATTCAGATGGCTAATGGAATAGAGGAGTATGCAATCGAGGATTCAATAAATAAGGTCTATTCATCAGAGATGTTAGACTATATCGTTGATGAGGCTCTTCAGATTCATGGAGGCTATGGCTATATTCACGATTATCCGATAGAACGAGGCTACAGAGATTCACGAATCAATCGGATCTGGGAGGGAACCAATGAGATCAACCGTCTTCTCATTATGGATATGCTAACGAAACGGGCTATGAAGAATCGCCTTCCTGTTCTTGGAGCAGCCCAGAAGGTAGCAGGAGAATTGTTATCCTTAAGGCCAAAGGTGGAAGCCGATGATGGAGCCCTCACACTACAGAAGGAGATGGTGGAAATGTCGAAGAAGATTGCCTTGTTGGTCGCCGGTGCCGCGGTTCAGAAATATATGATGAAACTAGCAGAGGAACAGGAGATTTTGGCTTCAATCAGCGATATGGTGATCGAGGTCTTTGCCATGGAGAGTGCCCTGCTTCGAGCCATCAAAACGATGGAAAGATTTAATGATGAAAGAGCAAAGATTCAGAAAGCCATGGTCAAGGTCTATGTCAACGATGCCTTTGATCGAATCGAAGGTTTTGCGAAACAGGCAATGGCTGCTATTGCTGAAGGAGACGTGCTCAGGACACAATTATCTGCCTTGAAAAAACTAACCCGTTTCATTCCAGTAAATACTATCGCCTTAAGGAGGGAGATTGCAGACTATGTAATTAAAT
This sequence comes from Deltaproteobacteria bacterium, assembly GCA_037441765.1. Taxonomy (GTDB): domain Bacteria; phylum Desulfobacterota; class BSN033; order BSN033; family UBA1163; genus JBBIRM01. Next base: position 14,856 of record JBBIRM010000015.1, read on the forward strand.
TAGGGAGATACCCATTTTAAAGACCAATTTAAAAAATGAGTATTTATAATCCTAAGTAAGTCTTGCGAATAGTCTCATCCGCAAGGAGCCTTTCGCTTGTTCCCCAGGCGATTATCTTTCCGTGAGAGAGGATGTAATTTCGACTGGAAAGTTTAAATGCTGAGCTCACATCCTGTTCTACTAAAAGGATGGGAATACCAGAGATTTGAATCTCTTTGATACGTAAAAAAAGGTCCCTTCGGATCAAAGGGGCGAGACCTGTAGATGGTTCATCAATACAAAGGAGTCTGGGGCTGTACATCATTGCTCGACCAATGGCCAGCATCTGCTGTTCGCCTCCTGAAAGTGTTCCAGAGATTTGATTTTCCCTCTCCTTAAGTATTGGGAACATGGAATAGACCTTATTTAGATTTTCTTTAAATCCATGATCTTTTTTTAAAAGGTAGGCACCTGCCTTGAGATTATCCAAAACAGTCATCTCACGGAAGGGACGCCTCCTCTCAGGGCATAGCACCAGACCTTTTCGGACGATCTGGTGTGCTGGAAGTTGATCAATTCTTTCACCGAGAAATTGAATTGTCCCTTCGATCGTAATATCTCCATACCTTGATCCACGGAGGATCTCCTTTTCCCATCGGACAAGACCTGTGATGGCTCTAAGCATCGTGGTCTTGCCTGCACCGTTGGGACCTACCACGCTGACCAACTCTGCCTCGTCGACAGAGAGGGATAGGTCGTTGAGAATCATCGCTGTATCATAACAGACACTTAGACCCTTTACCTCAAGAATCAACTTGGATTACCTCCTCCCCTATATAAGCCTCGATCACCTTTGGGTCCCTGACCACCTCTGTTGGAGGTCCATCTGCAATCAACTCTCCAAAATGGAGGACTATCACTCTATCAACAATACTCATCAACTCTTTAAGTTTATGTTCAACGATGATCATGGCTGGACCTTCACTATGAAGCCGCCCAAAGCGACCACCTTTATGGAGTCTTCTAATAGATTTGGCCATAAGGTCCGTCTCGGCGGGATTCAGACCTCCAAAGGGTTCGTCGAGAAGGAGTAACTCAGGTTCAGTGGCAATGGCTCGGGCGATCTCGAGACGCTTAAGATCCCCATGGGAGAGAGAAGAGGCACGTTCCAGGGCAAGATCAGAGATCCCAACAAACTCCAAGGCATCAAGAGCCCGAGCCTCAACCCTTTTCACCCATTCTCCTCTCCTCATGGCGCCTGGGGAGAGACAGGAGACCATAACATTAGCAATAATAGGAAGTCGACGGAAAGGTCGAGTCGTTTGGAAGGTTCCTGCGATCCCTCGATTGACGATCTCCCAAGGGGGAAGATGCACAATCTCTTCGTTGCGAAATTTTATTCTTCCTCCATCAGGTTTCAGAATCCCCATAATAAGCCTAAGAAGGGTCGTCTTCCCAGCCCCATTGGGGCCGATCATTCCAATCATCTCGTGCCTCGCCACCTTGAAGCTTACCCGATTCACTGCAGTCAAGCCTCCAAAGCGCTTAAGCAGGGTATCGACTTCTAAAAAATTCTGCTCCATTTATCTCTCTTCTGTCTCTTCTCTTAACTCTCGTCGTGAAATCTTTCCCACGTCTGTCTTAGGAAGTTCTCCCCTGAACTCAACAATCTTTGGGACCTTATAATGGGCCAGTTTTCCCTCACAGTATTGAATAATCTCTTCCTCCGAAATTTTCCCCCGAGCTTCGGTTTGAAGAACAACAATGGCCTTGATGATCTGTCCTACCTTTGGGTCAGGAACCCCAATTACTCCTGCAGCTTTCACTTTGGGATGGGAGTAGAGAACCTCTTCAATCTCCTTGGCAAATACAGAATACCCCTTATACTTGATGAGATCCTTTTTCCGATCGTAGAAATGGAAGTACCCCTCCTCATCCATCTTGACCAGATCTCCTGTTCGAAGCCATACCTTCCCTTCAATCTCTATGAGTTGATTCTTTGTCTCTTCAGGTTTTTTCCAGTAGCCCTGCATGATGTTCGGGCCATGAAGGATGAGTTCTCCAATCTCTCCAACAGGCATAAACTCTTCTTTCTCAACTCCGAGAATAGCGGCTGAGATGTTGGGAAGGGGAACTCCAAAAGATCCAACTTTTGGTCTATCAAAGGGATTGGTATGAGAGACTGCACTACATTCTGTCAGCCCATAGCCTTCGAGGATACGTGTTCCGGTTTTCCGCTCCCAATCTTTCACGGTGGACTCGTGAAGTGTATCCGCACCACATACAATTCCTTTTAACCTCCTCCAATTGACGCGATCGGTTTTTTCGTATTCTTTAAGATATTCATACATGGTAGGAACACCAAAGAACATAGAGGCCTTATAGGTTTCTATGGCCTCCAGGATTTCCTCAAGATCTGGTGTGGTAAAAAGGAGAAGGGTTGAACCTTGGATTAATCCATTGAGCATGACAACGACTTGTCCATAAATATGATAAAAGGGAAGGAAGGCGAGCATAGTTTCCTTTCCCTCTTCGAGAAAGGGCCAGAAACTTTGAGTCTGGGTACTACAGGCAATTAAATTAAAATGAGTTAGCATGGCTCCTTTGGGGGATCCTGTGGTTCCCCCGGTATAAGGTAGGGCGGCCAGATCTTCTTTGGGATAAAAACGAACATCTGGAACCTTGGGAGGATATTTTTTAATCAAATTTTGGAATTGATGGATCCCTGAACTTTCTTCAATCTTTGGAGTAGGAATGTCCACTTTTCGCCAGATCTTTCCGATGAGACTCTTACCCAAGAACTTTTTTAAAGGAGGGAGATATTCGCCAATGTTAGTGACGATCACCTCTTTAAGGTTCGGCTTCGCCTTCTCCACATTTTCGTAAAGGATATCCTGGCAAACCAGGTATCTTGCTTCACTGTCTTCCAGCTGATACTTCACCTCGATGCTTGTATAGACAGGGCTGATGGGGGTGACCGTTGCCCCTACCTTAAGGGCTCCGAAATAAGAGATAATGTACTGGGGGCTGTTTAAAAGATAGAGAGCCACACGATCTTCCTTCCTCACCCCTAAATCCCAAAGGGCGTGGGCAAAACGATTGACTTGCTCTTCCAGTTCCTTGAAGGTCACCTTTCTTCCATAGAATACAAGGGCTACTCTGTTTCCGTATTTTTTTATCACCTCATCAAAAAGCTCAGGGATGGACTTTTCAGGAATCGGGAGGGTTTCAGATACTCCTTTGGGATAGAACCTTAACCAGGGTTTCTTTTCGTAGATTTCTTTATACTCCATTTTTCCCCTCCTTCACTCTTTTTTCTTTCCCATCTCCGCAAAACATATGCGACAGGTCTTTTTCCAGGCCACATTTCGAACTTTACACCTTGGACACTCCTCTTCCATTCTATCTCGAATCCAGGTCGTTAATCCTTCAGGCATAAAGAGAAGGATGATGATCACAATGAGGCCAAACATAAGGGTCCTGATCTCTGGCAAAATCCGGAGAAATTCCATAAGAGGATAGAGGATAAAGACTCCCGTGATGGGGCCATAAATTGTAACCACCCCACCAAAGATAGCCCATATGATGGCCTGAAAAGATAGGGATACCTCAAGGGTGGATGGACCAGCAATTCGGATAAAATGCGTATAGAGTCCGCCTGAAAGGCCTGCAAAGAAGCCACTAAGAGAAAAGGCCAGAAGTTTATATCTCGTAGTGTTGATTCCAGAGGCCCTCACCGCGACCTCATCTTCGCGAATGGCATGAAAGATGATCCCGGTCTTGGAATCCCCAATCTTCCACATCACCAATCCTAACCCTATCATCAGAATGACACAGATATAGTAGGAAACAAGGCGAGAACTGGCGAGGGGTTTAATCCCTGAAACTCCCAACTCTCCCCCAGTAATTTTAGGAATGGTAAAAACAATTCCCATAAGGATAATGGGAAAGGAGAGGGTTGCCAATGCCAGATAAGGTCCTTTTAACCTCAGGCATGGAATTCCGATGACTAGGCCTGCGATCACAGCAGCCAATGCCCCGATGGGGATAGTCATCCAAGGAGGAAATCCAAATCGAAGATTAAGGATTGCACTAGTGTAAGCGGCTACCCCAAAGAAGAGGGCGTGCCCAAAATTCATCTGGCCTGTGAAACCTGAAAGGAGATCCCAGCTTGCAGCAAAGATGGCAAATATAGAGGAGAGTATGATGATTCTCAGGAGATAGGGGTCTTTAATAAATAAAGGAAGGATCAGAAGTCCCAAACAGAAAAAGAAAGCGATCATTCTACTCGGAAGGATAAAGATTTCCTTTTCAAGAAAGAGACGGATCTTACGAAAGGAAAAAAGAGGAGCCATCTTTTTCTTTACCTCTCTTCTTCGAAGGCCACACCGAAGAGTCCTTCAGGTCGAATGAGTAAAACGACGATCATGATCATTAAAGAAAAGGCACCCTTTAAAAAAGCCCCAAGGGGAATGAGGAAAACGACCAGAGTTTCCGTAAATCCTAAGATAAAAGCCCCTGCAAGGCTCCCTTTGATAGAACCTAATCCACCTAAAACCACGATAGCCAATACCATCACTAAAGGGTGAAGCCACATGTATGGTTCAACTACAGAAAGGGGGGCCACCAGAACCCCTCCGATGGCTGCCATCATTACAGCAATCCCCATTGTCACCATAGCCACCCGATTGACATTCATTCCCATCAGATTAGCCACTTCTCGATCCTGAGCCGTTGCCCGAATAGCAATGCCCAATCGCGTTCTGAAGAGAATCACCCATGTAAGGAGAAGGACAAAGAAGACTACGATCAGGGTCAGCAGATGTTGGTAACTGACCCTGACCCCTGAAATCTGGATGAAACCTGTCAAAAGGCTAGGGTTTCCGCGAAAATGTCCTCCATAGATAAGAAGCACGATTTCCTGAAAGACCATAGCCACGGCAATCGTAACAATTAAGACGGTAATCTCATGCTCCTGGATGGGTTTTATGGAGAGTTGATAGACTACCATTCCAATCCCTGTCACAAGGGCAATCGAAAAGAGAATGGCAAGGAGGGGATGAAGACCCATCCGGGTAGAGAAGGTGTAGATTAAGTAGGCAGCAATCATATAAAATGCTGTGTGGGCGATGTTGACGATTCGAGCCACTCCAAAGATGAGCGAGAACCCCACAGCCAGAAGGGCATAGACCCCTCCATGAATAAGTCCATTGATAAGGATGTTTTCAATCATAAAATAAATTATGAATGTAGGGGCAATTCATGAATTGCCCCTACAAGAATTATTTCTTCTTCCATTTTTCTACAACCCAGGGAGGGATCTTATATTTCACCGCTCCCTTATAAGTAATACCTTCCCAATTTACAGGCCATACGCACATCAATTTTCCATCCTGCCATTGGGTTCCTGTGGCTGTGACAAAGTTAGGTCCCCAGGTCACGTCATGATCTTTTGTAAAAACGATTCGACCTGGGGCTCCATAGAAGTCTGTCTTTTCAAGTTCGGTTACAAGTTTATCCGCATCGAGGGTTCCTGCCTTTTCAATGGCATTGGCAAGAATCCGAATGGCATCATTGGTTCCTGCATTATAAGTGGGGAACTCCCCAACTTTTGCAACAAACTTGTCATAAAAGGGAATGGTCATCGGGGTGATTTCAACCCGAGCATATGTATTCATGGTCATGTCGTAATTTCCTAATCCTCCTGTTGCTTCCCAGAATCCTTTCTTCTGTGCTTCTACATTGATTCCCACAGAGGCAGCAGGGATTTTGAGCTCTCCCCATTTCTTTGCATAGGGGATTCCTAATGGGCCTGAGATAGTCGTGAAGATGATGTGAGCCCCTGAGGCGTTGATCGCTGATAGTTCGGCTGTAACATCCGTTGCGGTAGCAGAGGGTCTCCATTCTCCTACGACCTCCATTCCCATCTTTGGAATATTATCCTTAGCTGCTGCAACAATGGGATCAGCCCAGACTGCCTTTTCTGCAAAAATAGCCACCTTGGGTTTTTGGATTCCAAGTTCCATTCCTATGAATTTTCCAACCATTCCCAGAAGGATAAAATCAACCTTGGCCAGAAACATTGAGTTTATAGGGGTGACTCTGAACCAATACTTATACTTATTGTAGTCTTTGGCCACTCGGCCACAGAGTTCGGGATGGGCTGCACCACATCCAATGAAAATCTTTTTATAATCCATGGCCACGTCTTGCATGGCAAAGACTGCTTCGGTTCTAAACCCCCCAATGATAAAATCCACTTTATCTCTTGTGATGGCCCTCTCGACAGCACTTGCTGCATCCGGGACATTGATGATCTCATTGGTATCAATTTTTATCAGTTTGATTGGAAGCCTCTTTCCACCAACAAGAATTCCTCCTTTTGCATTGATCTCTTCTGCAGCAAACTCTGCACCAAACCAGTGGTGTTGGCCTTGGATAAAGGCCATGGGGCCTGCGACACCGATCTTAATTTCTTGAGACATTACCTCTACCCCACAAAAAATTAAAAAGAGAGAAATTATGGCACCCACTAATATTATCTTTGGTCTTATCATCTTAAGCCCTCCTTTCTAACTCCCTCCTCCTTCTTGCATGAGAGGGAAATAATTATCCATAAAATTTCCTACCAGAGTTAGCCATCTCTCGAAGCAGGGGGGAAGGTTTAAACCTAATCCCATACTCCTGTTCGAGCCTTAGGAGATGTTCATAAACCTGGCGGATTCCCCATGTATCCGCATATCTAAGAATCCCTCCTCGATAAGGTGGGAACCCAAGTCCATAAACAACAGCCAGATCCATGTCCTGGGGTCTATCACAGATTCCATCTTCAATCATATAAGCCGCTTCATTGATTGCCCTCGCAAGCATACGGTCCATGACTTCTTTGTAAGAGAGTTTTTTGGGTTTTATTCCCTTCTCCTTGAGATACTTTTTGATCACCTCCTCTACTTTGGAATTGGGGACTGGTTTTTCTCCCCTGTAATCATACCAGCCTGCCCCTGTCTTCCTACCATAACAACCAGTTTGATAGATGAGTTCATAGATAGGTGACATTTTCCATCGTTCTCCAAAGGAGCGCTCAAAATACTTTGCCACATGATAGTTGATATCGAGGCCTGTGAGATCGGCGAGGGCAGCTGGTCCCATTGGCAATCCAAAATCAAGGACTGCTTCCTCAATGGTTGCTGGATCCACCCCTTCTCCTACCATAAACGTCGATTCTCCCATGAGGGCCCCTAGCTGTCGCGATACATAAAAACCAGGACCATCATTGACCACCACAGGAACTTTTCGAATCGCCCTTGCAAAGGCTACACTTGTGGAAAGGGTTTCATCAGATGTCTTTTCCCCACAGACAATTTCAAGCAGTTGCATCCTTTCCGCTGGATTAAAGAAGTGCAGTCCAATCATCCGCTCTGGTGTTTTTAGCACGGAGGCCATTTCTGTAATAGATAGGGCTGATGTATTGGTGGCAAAGACCACCTCTGGTCTGCATATCTCTTGAAGCCTCTTCCAGATTCCTTGCTTGATCTCCATATCCTCAAGAACCGCCTCAATAACAAGATCTACTTCTCTCAAATCATCGAGTGAAGTAGTTGTGGTGAAGTGGTCCCGAATCATCAGGTCCAATTGTTCTGGGGTCATCTTTCCTTTTTTAATTGGGTATTCGAAGGTCTTTCGAATACCCGCAAAACCCTTCTGGATCGCCTCTTCGTTGATGTCCCAAAGGATAACCTCAAATCCGTTGCTTAGAAGAAGGTTCGTAATTCCAGAGCCCATAGTTCCTCCTCCAAGCATGGCAACGGTTTTAATCTCCTTTGGCTCCACCCCCTGAATCCGTGGGAGCCTTCCTGCTGCCCTGGTGTTAAGAAAAATTCCAATGAGATTCTTGGCCACATCTGAAAGGGCACAATCACAGAAAAGTTGTGCCTCTATCTTTAAATCGGATTCAAAATCCTCGGAGAGTCCTCGTTCCATCGCCTCAATAGCCTTAAATGGGGCAATATATCCTCTGCCTTTCTTGTTTGCCTCCTCCTTGGCATAGGAGAGTATCATTTTCTTAGAGACAAAGTTTGGAAGTTTATCTTTTCTACGACTGGTTATTCGCTCTTGGTGATTCAATTCACCATTGATGAAGCGCTTAGCCACCTCCAAACTCCTCTCAAGAAGTGACTCCGGAGGCACAACCTCATCAATGCAACCTTTCTCCAATGCCTCTTCCGAGGAGATGGGCTCTCCTGTTAGAATCATTTTTAATGCATCTGGAAGACCAACCAATCGAGGAAGTCTCTGTGTTCCTCCTGCTCCTGGGATCAGTCCAACCTTGACCTCTGGTTGTCCCACCTGGATTCCTTTTATTGCAATTCGATAATGTGAGGCCATCGCAATCTCCAGCCCTCCGCCCATACAATTTCCATTCATTGCAACAATCACAGGTTTTGGCCCCATTTCAACAGAATTAAGGAAATGGTTGTTCTCTTTGACTGCTCCCATAAGGAGTTCTCTATCTTTGATCTTCTGAATCTCGATAATATCCGCCCCACCAGTGAAGTGCTTTCCACTTCCAGTGAGGATCACCGCTTTAATCCCGGGGTCTTCAAAGGCCAAACTAATGGCATCCCTGATCTCCTTGACCAATGGAGTTGAGAGTTGATTGACAGGGGGATTATTGATGGTAAGAATGGCAACTTCCTGTTTCCTTTCAACTCTTAACATCTGGTAGTCTGATCTCATCTGTTCTCCCGTATATAAAAATGAATGCTCAAACTCTAAGAACGAAACTCTAAATCCTAAAGAAATCCAAAAAACAAAAATTAAGTTTTTGAGTTTGTTTAGAGTTAAGTGTTTCAGGTTTAGAGTTAAATTTCTCTATGCTTCTCTCTCAATGATCGTGGCCACTCCCTGCCCCCCTCCCACGCAAGCATTGGCCAATCCATAGCGGCCTTGCTTAAATTTTAAAATCCGGGCCAACGTTCCAACCAAACGTATTCCTGTGGCTCCCAATGGATGACCAATGGCTATTCCTCCTCCCATCACATTGACTCGATCAGGATCGATTCCTAACTCTTTGATACAGTTCAAGGTTACGATTGCAAAGGCCTCATTGATCTCCCAGTAATCGATGTCTTTTACTTCCAGTCCTGCCTTCTTTAAGGCCATACGACTGGCAGGTACGGGTCCAACGCCCATAATCGTCGGATCAACACCTGCAAACCCGATGGAGCGGATGGTGGCCAAAGGCTGAATCCCTTTTTCTTCTGCCTTTTCTTTTGACATCAAAATCATCGAAGCAGCACTGGCATTGAGGGGAGAGGAGTTCCCTGCTGTGATGACCCCATCTGGCTTAAATGCTGGCTTGAGTTCCTTCATTCCCTCAAGCGTAGCGTCCTCTCTTACCGCCTGGTCTCGATCCACAATTAAGGTCTTTCCATCAGCCTGCTCGGCCTCGATGGGAAGGATTTCGTCTTTGAAAAATCCACTCATCCAGGCCTTGTAAGCCAATTGGTGACTTCTTGCTCCCCACAGATCCATCTCCTCCTTGGAGATTTCTCTTTGACTAAAAAGTTTCTCTGCGGTTAATCCCATATTTGTACTGGTCACCATATCCCAGTGTTGATAGACTGGATTAGTAAAAAGTTCAGGATTAAGTAAGACCACTCCCTTCTCCTTCAGGGGCGCACCCATGGGGACTCGGGTCATATGTTCCATTCCTCCGACCATTACAATGTCAGCATAGCCCATAGCAATCTCCATAAATCCCATATGGATACAGGCCATGCCAGACCCACATTGCTGGTCGATAAATTTTGATGGAATCTTCTCTGGAAAGTTGGCTAAAAAGATTGGGACCCTTCCGCCATAAGTCCACTGTTCACTTACGCCATAGGCAGAGCCAACAATGAAATCATCCACCTCATCAGGTTTAATACCGGTTCTTCTAATGATCTCTGGAAGAAGTTTGGCTAAGAGTTCATCCGCCCTTAACTTGTGAAACCAATCCCTTTGAGGGTCATTGGGTCTGGACCTCGATTGGGCTGTTCTTAGATAACCAGCGATTACGACCTCTCTCATCTGATTATACCCCCTCATCAGTCGGGTTTTCGATCCTGAATCCCTGCAAGCCTCTTCACCATCTTCTTTCTGGCCTCTATGTCATATTGAGTGGTGATGGCAATTGACTCCATCACAGGAGAACCCCCACCATGATATGATCCCATGAGGTGAATCCCCCCGCTTGAAGAACAGAGGATATCACCGATATAGCGCCATAACTGAGCAGCATCCTCTGGGTGAACCTCAGGATTACGAGTGATATATTTGTAAAGAAGGTCTTTGGTCTCTGGGTTCACAAAGTCTCCCTCGTAGGGGAAGGTGGCTGGAATACCACCAGCAATGTCACATAGAATCTCCGCTTCACGATAAACCGCCTCTCCAGTTAAACATCTCCCCACATTGGCATAAATGGAATGTGGGATAAAACTACCTGGCCCATAGGGAACAAAACCAACACCTGGAACATAGAGCTCAGGTTTCCCGAGTTCTGAGGCAGTAAAGCCAGCTGCATAGCCCAATTCTGTAACCAAGATGATCTCTGCAAGTTTATCTCGGACGTGGGGGGCCTTTGCAATGCCATTATATTCTGCGGCCAAGGCCACTGCTCCGAGCATCAAATCTCCCAATGCAGGTTTACAACCTGAGTAACTATGCCGATGGAAGAGAGCGAAAAGAAGAGCACAGGCCCCTCCATGGAGCGTCTCTCCACAGAGAAAGACCCTCTCCCACGGGACAAAACAGTTATCAAAAATAACATAGGAGTCCGTATAACCAGGGGTAAATCCTCTTTTAAAATATTTTCGCTCCCGCAGGTTATGAACGCTTACTACCTGTTTCACCCCTTCCCAGTCTCCAGGGACAGCAAAGGCAACGGCCCAGTCCTTTTCCTCAGGCAGTAGGGCACGCGTGGGGACGACAAGGATTTCGTCGGCGATCGAAGCCTCTGAGATGTGGACCTTGGAGCCTCGAACCACGATGCCATCACTCTTCTTTTCTACCACCCGAACATAAAGGTCAGGATCCCTCTGTTGGGAGGGGCGTTTCATCCGATCGCCCTTCACATCCGTCTGCGCACAACAGCCGACCAGGTCTTCTCTTTGAAATCGTTCAAGCCATTTCTTAAAATTTTTGTGATATTCAGTAGCCCCATTGTTCTGCTTGTCCGCTTCAAAAGAGACATTATAGAGTGCATTGGTGGCATCGATTCCCATGCATCGCTGAATGCATCCACCTACAACCTGGTAGAGAAGTCGGGTCATATCCTGTTTCTTATGGAGGTCCTCTTTACTCTGATGAACATGGCAGAAGCGATTTATCTTTTCTCCAGTCAAATGGGAGATGGCTGTACATAGACCTTCATATTTTGGATCAGCGGCGTAATCGAAAGTCACCCCCATGGTCTGAAGGGCGGGCATCTGGATATCGTCATCACGTGCAATCTTCTCCCCATTTAGATAAAGATTACGGCGCATCTTCCTCAACCCTTCAATATATTGCTGTTTCGTTCTCATGGTCTCCCTTTCTTCTCTTAAACTTTACTCGATTTGTCTGATTTTCCTCTTAAACCATTGAGAGCAAATTTAAATATAAAGTCGGAAAGTTCTCCTACCGAAACTCCCTTTTTAGGGTGGAACCAGATTCTGGTACGGGTGATCATGGAAGCAATCATAAACCCAGCGAGTTTTACATTCACCTCAGGCCAATATCCCTGATCGATACCCCTCCGAATTACCTTCCTAATGATTCGATCATAAGTATCTCTAAGGTCAATAATTTTTTTTCGTTTGTCCGGGGAGAGATTATCCAGTGCTACATCAAAAAGCAGTTTGGCAGATCTCCGGTAACTCAGGGTAACCTTTAAATGACTTTCGATTATCAACCTTAATTGCTCAGTGGGACTGGCTTGGGTATCTTCTTCCAGGTGCTCAATGGGACGGATGATCTGCTCCATTTCCTCACGGAGGACCTCGAAAAGAATCTGTTCTTTGTCAGTAAAGAAGTTATAGATATTGGCAGGGCGACACCCATAGGAGTTGCCGATGTCGGTCATACTGGTAGCCATGTAACCCTTCTCCCAGAAAAGCCTCCTCGCTATATTGAGCATTTCTCTCCTCTGAGAGCCAGGTTTTAATCTATGTTTTGGCATCTATAAGTCTTTTAGGAAATGTAGTTTTGCATTAAAAGGGGAGGACCGTTTAATTGATATTTGTTAATGAATGACCATTAATCTATATTATACATTATAGGTTTGTCAAGAAAAAAATTCGACCCCTCTGAGGCAAATACCGATAATAATTTGGCACTATTGGTTAATACACCGAAAATGCTTTATTTTATTTGAGGGGTAAGAGGGGCTCATAATCACCCCTTTACTTATAAATAATGCTACTGTATCTTTTTTGTAGTTCCATAGAGAGTAATTTCAATTGAAGGGAAAGGAGGAGGCCCTTAGATTTTTTTAAGTTTTTCCAAGGCTCCTACAAGGTCTTCTAAGGGAGGTCTTTTATTAATATCATGAACGTCGATATAGCGGATGATCCCTTTCTTATCGATTACAAATAGGGCCCGCTCGGATGTTCCGTCAGTTCGCAAGACCCCATATTTTTTAGCTACCTCTCCATGAGGCCAGAAATCAGATAGAACAGGGAACCAGAGTTTACCCATCTGATTGGTCCAGGCAAAAAGAGTAGGTAGATTATCCACCGTGATTCCAAGAAGGATTGCTTCGTGTTGATCAAAAATCTCTTTCGCAATATTATAGCCCGGCCACTGGTCAGAACAAACAGGCGTCCAGGCAGCAGGGACAAAGGAAAGAACGACATTCTTTTTTCCCCGATATTGCCTTAGTGAAATCTTTTCTCCAGAGATCGAAGGAAGGGTAAAATCAGGAGCGCGGTCCCCGACTTTTAATTTTAATTGACTATCTATGGGTTTCAGTTTGCCAACCGGATAGATATTTTCTTTGAAAACCTCAGAAACACCATAAATGTCTTGGGTGTAAATCCACAGAAAGAGCATCAAACCAAGAAGGATAATATAAGAGAGGGTCTTTTTTCTCATCTTAAAGGCTCCTATTTTAATCCTGATACTTTTTGAACCAATTCCAAAAAGGCTTCGGCTCCAGAATATCCTCCCAATTGGGTGTGAACGATCTCCGAGGCCCCTTCCTCTTTGATTTTTACAACCATAAAGTAAGGCGTTCTCACTTCACCAAAGGCTTTATGAAGGAGATAATCTTGGTCTGGAAAGAGGGGAAATGGGATCTGATAGGTCTTCTTAAACATTTCTACTTCGAAAGGGGTATTTCCTACGCCGATGCCGATGAATTTAATCTTCCCTTTGAGATCTGGGTTCCTCTCAATCCGATCATAAAGCTCATTCACTCCAGGGGCATCCTTCTGACAATGAGGACAATACATACTAAAAATCTCAATGATGAGCACCTTTGTTTTAATCTGGGGAATTTTAAAAAGCCCTTCCCCAGAAAGACCAAGATAGATCTTTTCAGATGGATTCTTTGGAATGGGTAGGGAAATGGTGGGGAAGGGCTCCCCCTTTTCCGGAGGCTTATTCGATGGGAATCCTACCATGGGAAAAGTGAGGATCAAAAGAACCAGAAAGATGATTTTTTTCATGTTCCCTCCCTCAAATTTTTTAAGGCTCCTAAAACGGATTCATAATCAGGTTCATGGGTAATCTCTTTGACGATCTGGACATATTGAACAACCCCTTTTATATCCATCCCGTTCGTTCTTTCATCGGAGGGCTCCTTTTCTTATGATATTATACAGGGGTCGGACCCCACAATCACGGCTGGCGTGTGCTTTCAATTTCTCTTTATTCAATTTTTCTAAACTTTTCTTTTTTTGCGCCACATACCGGACAGGTTTCAGGAGCTTCCCGCTCGGCTGTGTAACCACAAACAGGGCATATATAATATGGAAAGGCCTCCTGAGTTTTTCCTAAGTTGTTGAGGAGAGTTTGATATAGGTTGGCATGGACCTTCTCGACTTCATTGGCATAATGAAAGGTTCGTTCAGCCTCTTTATTTCCTTCCTGTTTGGCGGCCTCGATCATCTCTGGATACATCTTCTTAAATTCGTGAGTCTCTCCAGCAATGGCCTCTTCCAAATTCTCCTTCGTACTTCGAATTCCTTTGAGCGCCCTTAAATGATTATGAGCGTGGATAGTTTCCGCCTCTGCAGCAGCCCGAAAGAGACGAGCGACCTGGGGATAGCCTTCCTGTTCTGCCTTGGCAGCAAAGGCGAGATACTTTCGGTTTGCCTGAGATTCTCCTGCAAAAGCTTCTTTTAGAAATTGTTCTGCTTTTGACATAGGTTCCCTCCTTTATAAGATTAAATATTTGTGGTTCAAGATTTTTTACACCTTGGACATCTTCCGTAAAACTCAATATGGGTTCTGGTAATCTGAAATCCCTCCTCCTCAAGTTTGATTAGGGGAAGAGAAAAATCATGGTGGATATCCACAATTTTATGACATTTCAAACAAATGAGATGGTGATGGGGTTGGATATTGGGGTCAAAACGTTTTTTTTGAGGATCAAGATTAAGTTCCGTGAGATAACCTCGTTCTTTTAAGTGTTCCAATGTATTATAGACCGTTGCAAAGGACATAGTTGTAAATTTTTTGCTCACTGCCTTAAAGATCGTTTCGGCCGAGGGATGTTCCTTATTTCCATCCAAATAATTAAGGATAGCTAAGCGTTGAGGCGTCATCTTTAAACCTAAGGCTTTATACTTTTCCATTTTTTTCTTCTTATTAGTATTTTTATCATTTAAGAATTATTCTTGTCAAGTTTTTTTTAAGAGACCTCTAAAAAAGTAACTAAAAATTTAACACTTTAGGTGTTTGAGAATCTTTGTAAAATCCCTCCCGACCTCCCTTCGCTAAAGGGAGGAGATAGAGTTTTCCCCCTTTGGCAAAGGGGGATTAAGAGGGATTTTTTAATGATACTTTCGATTAATTGCTGTTTGAAACTCTTATTTTCAAATCACTAAATTGATACTTTAAAATGAATTTACCTACCTCCCCAGTCTTTCATGGACTCTTTCAGAAATCTCAATTCGAGGGGAAGATCAGACTTGGCACCTTCTCTGAAGATTCAACAATAAACCCTCTTTGCAAACTTCTCTAAGACAAGGAAATATTTCGTTTGACACTGCTAAACATCATGGGCTATAAAATTTAATCGAAAAAGGTGGATAAGTCATTTGAAAGGGGGTCTCTGTGGAAAGGCGAATCGTTTCAATTGTTCGCTATGAGAAGCCTTTAGAATCGGTTCGTTTAGCGGTTGAATTGTCCCATGGACTTGACCATTTACCCCCTCGAGCAAAGGTTTTCGTCAAGCCAAATATCGTCTTTTGGACCCAAACCACACCTTTCCCTAAATGGGGAGTTATTACCACCTCGAGGGTCGTCGAGGATATGGTCATCCTTCTCAAGTATAAGGGAATCGAGGATATCACAATTTTAGAGGGGATTGTCACTTACGATCCAAAGGACAGGGAGACCCCGGCTCATGCCTTTGAGACTCTCGGATATAATATCTTAAAGAAACGTTATGGAATAAAGACGTTAAATGTTTTTGAAAGGCCATTTAAGAAAATTGATCTTGGCGATGGGTTGGAACTCAATTTCAATGAGGATATTCTTCAGAGTGATTTTGTGGTCAATCTTCCGGTTCTAAAAACCCATGCCCAAACCATCGTTACGCTTGGGATAAAAAATTTAAAGGGCCTCATCGATATCCCCTCTCGGAAAAAATGTCATAGTCCCCATCCTGAGAAGGATTTAAACTACATGGTGGCTCGGCTGGCAAATAAACTTCCCCCTTCTTTCACCCTTCTTGATGGGATTTTTACGGCTGAGCGTGGCCCCTTTTTTGAAGGAAGACTCAGAAGAAGCAATATTCTCATTGCATCCTCGGATATCTTATCTGCTGACAAAGTGGGCGCAAAGGTCTTGGGATATGACCCTTCTGAAATACCCCATCTGGTTCATGCAGGAAAGTATTTTGAAAGGCCCTTAGATCTTTCCGATGTAGAAATTGTAGGGGAGAGCATCGAAACCGTTTCCTCCTATCACGAGTATGCCTTTCCTTACACAGAAGATGGCACTCTACCAAAAGCCTTTGAAAAGATGGGGATTAAAGGCCTTTCATTTCGCAAATACGATGAGACGATATGTACTTACTGCTCAGGATTAATTACGATCACCCTTATTGCCATTGCCAGTGCATGGAGGGGAGAGCCCTGGGATGAGGTCGAGATCCTTACAGGTAAGAAGATGAAGCCTTCGCCTAAAAAGAAGAAGACCATTTTGTTAGGTCAGTGTATGGTTCAGGCCAATAAGGAAAGTCCTGACATCCGAGAGATGATCCCTGTGAAGGGTTGCCCTCCTGACCTTAAAGAACTATTCCAGGCCCTTCGCCAAGCAGGGATTGACGTAAGCCCAACTTTCTTCGAAAATATGGACATGGCTGCTGGTTTCTTTATGAAGAGGTATGAAGGAAAGCCAGAATTTGATGAGTCTTTTTATAAGATTAATTGAAAGGTTCTACCATGGAAAAGTTTTTGAGTTTATCAATTTTTTTTGATTTTATTTAGTATTTGTTGTTAAGGGATTAGAGTTTTTTCGTGCTTAGGGGGTTTATATCATAACATCGCAAACTAAAAAAATATCATAACATCGCAAAC
>JBBIRM010000016.1:0-31156 GCA_037441765.1 Deltaproteobacteria bacterium
CTGCCAGGACACCACCAACCATCAATCCAATGATCTTTTCCCAATGATGAATTAAAAGAGTACCAATCGTTGCAAGGAAAGTAATCGATTCTGCCACTGTTATAAAAAACTCTACTAAATTGACCGACCCAATTGCAAAACGGGGGTTGTTTCCATTGGAGACCAGAGTGGTGGTAACAATGGGTCCCCATCCCCCTCCACCGATTGCATCAAAAAAACCACCAATTAGTCCTAAGGGGCCAAGTTTAATTTTGCCTTTGGTTTTATGGGTTTTTTTAAAAACTTTCCAAAGTATCCTTAATCCCATGAGCAATAGATAAAGGGAAATGAATGGTTTTATTCTCTCTCCTGGCAATTCGGTCAAAAGATAGGCACCTAATATCCCACCCAATACCCCAGGGATGAGAAGTCTTAAGAAAATTCTTCTATCCACATTGCCGAGTTTAAAGTGTGAAAGACCTGAGACCCCAGTGGTAAAAATCTCTGAGGTATGGACACAGGCGCTGGCTAAGGCAGGAGAAATTCCAAGTGTTAAGAAAAACGTGTTTAGAAAAACACCATAACCCATTCCTAGGGCTCCATCGATCATCTGGGCAACGAACCCAAAGAGGATAAAAAGGAGAATGGAATATTCCATAAAACTATACCCTTCTTGAGTCTTTATAGGGCAACGAGGTTATAAGTAGCCTAATGACCTTAGCCTCTTCTTGATCAATTCGATCTCCTTTTTGGAGAGGGAGGGTTCTTTCTTAACCATTTTAGAGGAGGCAAGGTCCCTTAGCACAAAGACGATAAATTCCGTAACAGAATTAAACCCCCCTCCCTCAATAATTTTGGAGAGATTTTCATAAAGAGGCCTCGGGATTTTGATGGTAACCTTTTCTTTACCCCTCCTCATAATGCACTCTTATAACACTCTAATTAGAGTGTGTCAAGAACTTTTTTCAAAACTCTTTTTTTCTGTCCTTTGACAGCCTCTTTCTGTTCTGGTATGATTGGAAAACCAAATGAAACAAAAAATTATCATTATAAGGATGAATTATGGCGAGGGTGCTGGTGACAGGAGGAGCAGGATTTATTGGATCACATTTAACAGAGGCATTACTTAAACAGGGACATCTGGTGCGGGTGATCGATAATTATTCAACCGGAAAGAAGGAGAACTTAATATTCGATAAACCCTATCCATTTCTTGAAATTATAGAAGGAGATATTAGAGACCTAAAGATATGCAAAGATGTCATGAAGGAGATTGAGTATGTATTCCACCAGGCGGCCATCCCATCTGTCCAGCGGTCATTAGAAGATCCATTGACAACCAATTCAGTGAATGTGGGAGGGACCCTTAACCTCCTCATCTCTGCAAAAGAGGCAGGAGTGATCAGATTTATCTATGCCTCCTCCTCTTCCATCTATGGGGATACCCCAACCTTACCCAAAAAAGAGGAGATGCCTCCCAATCCTCTTTCTCCTTATGCCCTTCAAAAATATATCGGGGAGCAGTATTGTCGACTCTTCTTCAAACTTTATGACCTTGAAACCATTTCTCTCCGATATTTTAATATCTTTGGCCCCAAACAGGATCCAACCTCTATCTATTCAGCCGTCATCCCGAGGTTTATCGATGCATTGCTCGACGGTCGCTCTCCTGTGATCTATGGCGATGGGGAGCAATCCCGAGACTTTACCTACATTGATAATGTAGTTCAAGCCAATCTGCTGGCCATGGAGATGGAGAGACTAAATGGGGAGGTGATCAATATCGCCTGTGGGAAAAGGACCTCGCTCAACCAACTCCTGAATATTTTAAAGGAGATTCTCCGATCAAAGATTTCTCCCATTCACGAGGAGGCCCGAAAGGGTGATGTTAAACATTCCCTGGCTGATATTCAAAAGGCAAAAGAGATCCTGGGGTACGAACCCAAGGTGGATATCAGTATGGGTTTGATGAGGACGATTGAATACTTTCAGAAAAAAAAGGGGGGTTAGAAAGAAGATGAGGAGGCAAGAGAGAGACCACCTTGAAAAGATATTGATGGGATTTCCAAAGATTCGAGTTTTGGTGATAGGAGATATCATGATGGATCGGTATATATTGGGAAGGGTCTCTCGGATTTCACCTGAGGCTCCTGTCCCAGTGATCCTTGTTGAGAAGGAGGATTTTAACCTTGGAGGGGCTGCTAATGTTGCCCATAATATCCATACCCTTGGAGGAAAGGTTTCCCTCTGCGGTTTGGTAGGAGATGATGAGAACGGAAGAAAGGTTAAAAGAAGATTGATGGATGTCGGGATTGAGAATAGCGGGGTTTTTGTGGAGCAGGGAAGACAGACTACGGTTAAAACGAGGATCATCGCCCACCATCCCCACCACCAGCAACTGGTGAGAATCGATCGGGAGACCACGGATCACCCGACACGTAAGACCCTCCTTAAACTCCAGGAATTCTTAAGAGAGAATTTGGAGAATTTTGATGGCGTCGTTATCTCCGATTACGGGAAGGGGTTGCTTACAAAGAATTTGATCTATAATATTATCCAGTGGTCAAGGAGGCTTAATCGAAAGGTGATGGTTGACCCAAAATTAAAGAACTTTTTCTCCTATAAGGGGGCGACAGTCGTTACACCCAATGCCAAGGAGGCAAGCGAGGCTTCCCGTATTCCCATCCAAGATAAGTCCTCTTTGGAAAGGGCTGGGAGAATCCTTTTAAGAAAGTTGAGGTGTGAGGTACTGGTCATCACGCAGGGGGAAGAGGGGATGACCATCTTCGAACCTCATCATAAGATTTTTCCTGTTCCAACGATGGCCAGAGAGGTCTATGATGTTACAGGGGCAGGTGATACTGTGATCGCCTCAATGAGCCTTGCGATGCTCTCAGGTGCCAATGCAAGAAATTCAGCAAGATTGGCAAATTATGCAGCAGGGATTGTGGTTGGAAAAAGGGGGACAGCAACCGTAACCCCTGAGGAATTGATTAAAGCAATAAGAGAGGAAAGGTAACCCACGAAAAAATTGGGCCCTACCTCTGGGTTTTTACACTTATCCATAGAGAAAGGGCCCTCTTATCTTTTTATCAATTGGTGAAGAGCATTAGGTTTCGAGAACAAAGATTACTTCCATTCTTACACGATATTCCGAAATCTTTGAGTTCTCAACTGCTACCCGCATTTCAATAATCCTTAATCCAGTAATCCCCCTCAATGTCTTCGTGGCCCTTGCGAAGCCCACTTTTACTGCATCCTCAAATCCCTTTGGAGAACCTGCAATGATTTCTGTAACTCTTGCTACTCTTGGTTCGGCCATCCCTATCACCTCCTTCTTTTCAGATTGAATTTGATTTCCAAAGTTTACCCGAAAATCTAAAAGGATGTCAATGATAAAATTTTTTCCTGTGTAATCCCTCACCTAAGGGGGGATTATATGAATCGGGTAGGGATGTCTCCAAAAATCTTATATAGCGGTTCGGTTAATAGAATGTCTTATTAAAGAGATTTCATCTAAGGAGATGGTAGCCTTTTCAATACTCAAGGGATTCTGTAGTCAGGGAGCAACATAGGGGTTTCCGCTATAAGATTTTCTCCGACATCCCTACCCGATTCCCTGGATAAGTGAGGTGTTACGAAATACTTATTGATAAAATTTAAAATTGTGTTATAAAATGAAAATTGGTAAAATTTTAACAAGTTACGACCTCTTAGTAGGAAAGGGAATAAGATGGAACATCCCCTCATTCGGCAATTTATCCATTATCTTTCTACTGAGAAGAATGCCTCTCCACATACCTGCAGATGTTATCAAAGGGATTTAGAGGGATTTGAGAAATTTCTGAAGGAGGGGGATTCATCCTCCTTCTCAGAGGGAGAGGTGGAGATTGAAAAAGTTGACCGAATGGATATCCGGAGATATTTGAGTTTTCTCCATAGAAAGAATAAAAAAAGTTCGATTGCAAGAAAACTTTCAACCCTGCGGTCCTTTTTTAAATATCTTGTTCGGGAACAGATTCTTTCCTCTAACCCTGCAAAGGAGGTTTCAACACCTAAGGTTGAGAAACCCCTTCCCACGACCCTCACAGTAGACGAAGCATTCAGACTGATGGAATCTCCTGAGCGAAATGGGAAGGAGTTTCCGAAGAGAGGGAAGCAAAGGGGGTTAAGAGATAGGGCCATCTTGGAGCTCCTCTATTCGAGTGGGCTACGTGTGGGAGAACTGGTGGGATTAAATACAAATCAACTGGACCTGGATCTGGGTATTGTGAGAGTGATGGGAAAAGGAAGGAAGGAGCGCATCGTTCCGGTGGGAACAAAGGCTATCGAAGCATTAAAGGCTTATTTAGAAGAAAGGGGAGAAATCTCAGACGAAAACCCTCTCTTTACCAACGCAAAGGGAGGAAGGTTAACCGCTCGAAGTGTAGGGAGACTTGTAAAGGACTACTCAAAACGATCAGGGATTTACAGGAGGGTGAGCCCTCACAGCCTTCGACACACCTTCGCTACTCACCTCCTGGATGCAGGGGCTGATCTGAGGGAGATTCAGGAGATGCTGGGTCACACCAGCCTCTCCACTACCCAAAGATACATTCATCTCAGTTTGGGGAAGTTGATGGAGGTTTATGATAGGACTCATCCACGCAGTTTTAAAAAAGCAGGCCACAAAGTCCAGAGCGGGAATCACGTTTGATTTTTATACTCTCTATACCCCCTGATTCCACCACAGGACAATCCTCCACAGGGAAAAATTAGAAAAAGTTTTTTAGGGTGAGTCAACAATGGGGAGAGGAGTTGATTAAAGAGATGGAAAAGAGAATGACAAGGATGGAGGGAACTACCGTTTTATCTGTTCGACATAAGGGAAAGGTCGTCATGGCAGGAGATGGGCAGGTCACACTCGAACATACGATCATGAAGCACACCGCAAGAAAGGTGAGAAAGATTTACCATGACAAGGTGCTCGCTGGGTTTGCGGGTGCAACAGCAGATGCCTTTACCCTTTTTGCTAAGTTTGAGGAGAGACTTGAGCAGTATAATGGAAATTTGATTCGTGCTGCGGTTGAATTGGCCAAGGAATGGAGGACGGATCGAATACTTCGAAGGCTTGAGGCCCTTTTGATTGTTGCGGATTCAGAACGCTCCCTTGTCATCTCTGGAAATGGGGATGTGATCGAGCCAGATGATGGGATCACAGCCATTGGGAGTGGAGGGCCATATGCCCATGCAGCCGCCAAGGCCTTGACCGAGTTTTCAAACCTCGATGCGAAGACAATAGCGATAGAGGCTATGAAGATCGCAGCCTCCATATGTGTCTACACCAATGATCGAATCGTTGTGGAGGAGTTATAATGGAGACCTTCACACCCAGAGAGATTGTTTCTGAGTTGGATAAATATATCATTGGCCAGAAGGATGCCAAAAGGGCGGTTGCCATTGCCCTAAGAAACCGATGGAGACGCCAGCAGGTTCCTGAGCCTCTTCGGGATGAAATTGCGCCCAAGAACATTATAATGATTGGACCCACTGGCGTTGGGAAGACTGAGATTGCTCGAAGGCTGGCAAAATTAGCACAGGCGCCCTTTCTGAAGGTGGAGGCTTCAAAATTTACAGAGGTGGGTTATGTCGGGAGGGATGTGGAGTCAATGATCCGCGACCTCACTGACATTGCGGTCAATATGGTAAAAGCGGAGGAGACCAAGAAGGTTCAGAAGAAGGCAGAAGAGATTGCAGAAGAGAGAATCTTGGATTTGCTCCTTCCTCCCACCAAAGGTCCACACAAGGAAGGGGAGAATCATCGAGCCACTCGAGAGAAACTTAGAAAGATGCTCATTGCGGGAAAGTTAAACGATAGATATGTAGAGGTGGAGACAGTGGATCGGAATCTGCCAATTGTGGAGATCTTCACCGCCACGGGTTTGGAGGAGATGGACATCAACATCAAGGATATGTTTGGAAGCCTCTTCCCGAAAAAGAAGAAACAGAGGAGGGTGAAGGTCCCGGAGGCCTTAAGCATCCTTGCCCAAGAGGAGGCCTATAAATTGATCGATATGGATGCTGTGGCAAAACAGGCGATTCAGAGGGTTGAGCAGTCAGGGATCATATTTATTGATGAAATAGATAAGATCGCGGGAAGAGAATCGACCTTTGGACCGGATGTCTCCCGGGAAGGGGTTCAAAGGGACATCCTTCCCATCGTGGAGGGCACAACCGTTACCACAAAATACGGGATGGCAAAGACAGACCATATCCTCTTCATCGCTGCAGGAGCTTTCCATGTCTCTAAGCCCTCGGACTTAATACCCGAACTTCAAGGGAGATTTCCAATTAGAGTGGAGTTGGATCCCTTAGGCAAAGAGGAGTTAATACGAATCCTTACAGAGCCTGAAAACGCATTGATAAAACAGTACACTGCCTTGATGGAGACTGAAGGGGTTAAATTAGAATTTAAAGAGGATGCCATTAAGGAGATTGCAGAAATAGCCGCCTTAATCAATGAAAGAACTGAAAATATTGGTGCAAGGCGCCTCTACACCATCATGGAGAGATTGCTCGAGGAGATCTCTTTCGATGCACCAGAGATGGCTGGCAAAGAGTTGGTGATCGATGCCAAATATGTGAAGGAAAAATTAAAAGATTTTATTGAGGATGAGGATTTGAGCAGGTTTATATTATAACAAATTCGGAATTTTGGATTTCGGATTTAAATCATCTTTACTCTGCAACCCGCAATCTACATTCCGAAACCAATCCATTGTCTTTAGGGTTTGGAGGATAAAGTTTATGGAAAATCCAATTGATAAAGCAAAGGTGCTCATTGAGGCCCTTCCTTATATCCGAAAGTTCTATGATAAGACGATTGTAATTAAATACGGGGGAAGTAGCATGGAGGAGGAAAGGGTAAAGCGAAGTTTTGCCCAGGACGTGGTGCTCCTGAAGTATATCGGGATTCACCCTGTGATCGTCCATGGAGGTGGGCCTCAGATTGGGGAAATGCTCAACCGGGTTGGGAAAAAATCTCAATTCATTGAAGGGATGAGAGTGACCGATGGCGAGACAATGGAAATTGTGGAGATGGTCCTGGTTGGAAAAGTGAATAAAGAACTGGTTGCCCTCATCAACCATCAGGGGGGAAAGGCGGTAGGTCTGAGTGGAAAGGATGGCCGGCTCATTGTTGCCCGAAAATTAAAATTGACTAAAAGCTTGAGGAAAGGGAAAGCCATTGAAACGGTGGATATTGGAATGGTTGGTGAGGTGAAGGCGATCAATCCCGAGGCAATCGAAGCCCTTGAGAAGGAAAGTTTTATCCCTGTCATTGCTCCAGTAGGAGTGGGGGAGGAAGGTGAGACTTATAATATCAACGCAGATCTGGTGGCGGGCAAGATCGCCTCTGCCCTCAGGGCAGAAAAACTGATTCTATTGACAGATGTGGAGGGAGTATTGGATGGGAATGGTCAACTTATCCCTACCCTCTCAATCAAACAGGCCAAAAAGTTGATTGAAAAAAAAGTGGTATCCTCAGGGATGATTCCAAAGATTAACTGTTGTTTGGATGCGATAGAGGAAGGGGTGACCAAAACACATATCATTGACGGCAGGGTTGAACACGCTATCCTTTTAGAGATTTTTACTGATGTTGGGATTGGGACACAGATCGTCAAAGAACTCTGATTCTAAAATAATGGAATATTTCTTATGGATTCTCAAACCCTGATGGAATTATCCGAGCAGTATATTGCCCACACCTATGCCCGCTTTCCCATAGTACCTGTTAGAGGAAGAGGGACAAGGCTCTGGGATATTGAGGGAAAGGAATATCTTGATTTTGTGGCAGGCCTTGCAGTTTGCAACCTTGGCCATTGCCATCCTAAGGTGGTAAAGGCCATTCAGGATCAAGCAGAGAGGCTGATTCATGTCTCAAACTTCTATTATATCGAACCACAGATTCAATTAGCCGAACTTCTCTGCAAACATTCCTTTGCAGATAAGGTTTTTTTCTGCAATAGCGGGGCAGAGGCCAATGAGGGGGCTCTTAAACTGGCACGCAAATATTCAAAGGAGAATCTCGATGGGGATCGGTATGAGGTCATCACCATGGAGCAGTCATTCCATGGAAGGACGCTTGCCACATTGACTGCAACTGCCCAGAAAAAGTATCAAAAAGGATATGACCCCCTTATGCCAGGATTCAAGTATGTCCCATTTGGTAATATAGAGGCCTTGAGGGAGGCCATCGATGAGAAGACCTGTGCAGTTCTTCTTGAACCCATTCAGGGAGAAGGAGGTGTTAATATTCCTAAAGAGGGATATCTTAAGGCGGTTCGAGAGATCTGCGATGGAAAAGGCATTCTTTTGATCTTTGATGAGGTTCAGGTGGGAATGGGAAGAACCGGCAAACTATTTGCTTACGAGCATGAGGGGGTTGAACCGGATATGCTTACCCTTGCAAAATCATTGGCAGGTGGAGTACCAATTGGAGCCCTGCTGATTAAGGAGAAGGTGGCTAAGTCCTTTGAGCCAGGGGATCATGCTTCAACATTTGGGGGAAATCCTTTGGCCACTGCTGCGGGGGTAGCCGCTTTGACTGCCCTTATGGAAGAGGGAATGCTCGAGAATTGCCAGAAGGTCGGAGAGCACTTTTTATCTCAACTAATGGCATTGAAAAAATTCCCATTCGTTGAGGATGTCAGGGGGAGAGGTTTGATCCTTGGCCTGGAATTGAAGATAGATGGAACAGAGATTGTCAAAGAGATGATGAAGAAAGGTTTTCTCATCAACTGCACGATGAACAGGGTACTAAGGTTTTTACCTCCGCTGATCATAACCAAAGAGGAAGTGGATCTGATGATACAGGCCTTAGAAGAAGTCTTTGAGGGAATAAAAATTTGAGAGTAGTGAGTTTGTAGTTCGGAATTTTGTTTTCAATCTCCGAATTTGAACCAAGGAGGTTTCAATGAAGAACGAGATAAAAAAGGTAGTATTGGCTTATTCAGGAGGCCTGGATACCTCTGTAATTTTAAGATGGTTAAAGAATGAATTTGGTTGTGAAGTCATCACCTTCACCGCTGACATTGGCCAGGCCGAAGAATTGGACCATCTGGAAGAGAAGGCCATAAACACAGGAGCGAGCAAGGTCTATATCGAAGACCTTAGGGAGGAGTTTGTTAGAGATTATGTATTTACAGCCCTAAAGGCCAATGCCATTTATGAGGGGACCTATTTGATGGGGACATCCATCGCACGGCCTCTCATTGCGAAAAGGCAATTGGAGATTGCCCAATTGGAGGGTGCAGATGCTGTAGCCCATGGATCGACGGGTAAAGGCAACGATCAAGTTCGGTTTGAATTAACCTACTATGCCCTCAATCCCCATATCCGTGTGATCTCTCCATGGAGACAGTGGTCCTTTAAATCCAGGGAGGAATTGATTGAATATGCCCGGGAAAATGGAATTCCCATCCCGGTCACCAAAGAGAAGCCCTACTCCTCAGACCGAAATCTTCTCCATATAAGTTTTGAAGGTGGGATATTAGAAGACCCCTGGTCAGAGCCTCCGGAGGATATGTTTATCCTATCTGTCTCTCCAGAGAAGGCACCGGATCGCCCAACCTTCGTTGAGATTGAATTTGAGGATGGTGTGCCTAAGCGTGTGGATGGTAGGGCATACTCTCCTGCCCACCTACTTACTAAACTTAACGAACCTGGCGGGCCGACCGGGATCGGCCGTGTCGATATGGTTGAGAATCGAGATGTTGGGATGAAATCAAGGGGGGTATATGAAACGCCTGGGGGGACGATCCTCCATATTGCCCACCGTGCAATCGAATCGATCACAATGGATAGAGAGGTGATGCATTTCAGAGATAGCCTCATCCCAAAAATATCAGAGTTGATCTATTATGGATACTGGTTTTCGCCGGAGATGGAGGTTTTAAAAAAGATGATCGATGAGATGCAGAAGGATGTAAGCGGGACAGTACGGCTGAAGCTTTATAAAGGGAACTGCACAGTGGTGGGAAGAAAGTCAGAAAAATCCCTCTACCATGGAGCCTTTGCCACCTTTGAGAAGGATATGGTCTATAACCAGAAGGATGCAGAGGGTTTTATTAAACTTAATGCCTTAAGGCTTCGAATCAGAAGAATGATGAGAGGATAGATTAGGAAATAGGCAGATTCTAAATTTAAATAAACAAAGCCGAAATTTATGTTAAAAATGACTTAGTATTTGGAGGTTTTTATTCGGATGGATAGGCGATATAACCCAAAAACGATTGAAGAGAAATGGCAGAAGATCTGGGAAGATCAGAAACTGTTCAAAGTCACCGAAGATTCCACAAAACCGAAGTATTACCTTCTTGAGATGTTTCCCTATCCCTCCGGGAAGATCCATATGGGTCATGTCAGGAACTATTCGATTGGAGATGTTTTAGCCCGATATAAATGGATGAAGGGTTTCAATGTCCTTCACCCCATGGCCTGGGATGCATTTGGTATGCCTGCAGAAAATGCAGCGATAGAACATGGGGTCCATCCTGCAAAGTGGACCTATGAGAATATCGAATATATGAAAAACCAGTTGAAACGGATGGGTTTCAGTTATGATTGGGATAGGGAGTTTGCGACCTGCGATGTGTCCTATTATAAATGGGAGCAACTCTTCTTCTTAAAGATGTATGAGAAGGGGTTGGCCTATAAGAAAAGATCGATTGTCAATTGGTGTGAGATCTGTCAGACCGTTTTGGCCAATGAGCAGGTGATGAGCGATGGGACCTGTTGGAGGGGCCATGCAGATGACCCGGGTGTCACCCAGAGGGAGTTGGACCAATGGTTCTTTAAGATCACCCAATATGCGGAAGATCTTTTAGAGTGGTGTGATAAACTTCCAGGATGGCCAGAACGGGTTCTGACGATGCAGAAAAACTGGATTGGAAAATCGGTCGGGGCGGAGATATATTTCCCATTGGAGAATTCTAAGGAGGTCATAAAGGTATTTACCACAAGACAGGATACGGTATTCGGGGCTACCTTCATGAGCCTGGCTCCAGAACACCCACTTGCCTTAAGCCTTTCGAGGGGGACCCCTCAGGAAGAAGCAGTTAAACACTTTATCGAGAAGATGAAAAGGCAGGATCAACTTAAAAGGACTGCGGAGACTGCAGAGAAGGAGGGGGTATTTACTGGTGCTTACTGCTTGAATCCGATGACAGGAGCAAGGATGCCAATCTTTGTTGCGAACTTCGTGCTGATGGAATATGGAACAGGGGCAGTGATGGCCGTGCCGACCCATGATCAGAGGGACTTTGAATTTGCAAAAAAGTTTGGACTTCCTATGATCGTTGTGGTTCAACCCAATGGACATAATCTAAATCCTGAAACAATGAGCGAGGCCTATGAGGGGGAGGGAATTCTAATAAACTCCGGACCGTTTAATGGGATGGATAGCATCAAGGCCAGAGAGGCAATCGCAAGATATCTTGAGGAGAGAGGGCTTGGTGGGAAGAAGGTAAGTTTTAGGTTAAGGGATTGGGGAATTTCCAGACAGCGTTACTGGGGAGCACCGATTCCCATCATCTACTGTGAGAGGTGTGGGACAGTTCCTGTACCAGAAAAGGACCTCCCAGTCGTTCTTCCTTTTAATGTAGAGATTACGGGGATGGGAAAATCACCTCTCGCACTGGTTAAAGAATTTGTGGAGACCAAATGCCCGAATTGTGGCGGGCCAGCCCGACGGGAGACAGATACCATGGATACCTTTGTTGAATCCTCCTGGTATTTTGATCGGTTTGCCTGCCCTGATTACCATGAAGGCCCTTTGGATAAGAAAAGGGTGGATTACTGGATGCCTGTTGATCAATATATTGGCGGGATTGAACATGCCATCCTCCACCTCCTCTATTCTCGTTTTTTCACCCGTGTATTAAAAGAATTTGGATGGGTGAGCGTGGAAGAACCCTTCACCAATCTCCTTACCCAGGGGATGGTCTGCAAAGAGGTCTATGAATGTCCAAAGGATGGTTATCTCTTCCCAGAGGAGGTGGAGGGTCAAGGGGAAAGGTTTCTTTGCAAAAAGTGTGGGGGTAAGATATCGGTTGGAAGGCTTGAGAAGATGTCAAAATCGAAGAAGAATGTCGTTGACCCTGAATATCTAATTGAAAGATATGGGGCAGATACCGCAAGGATGTTCTGTCTCTTTGCCTCCCCACCTGAGAAAGATCTCGATTGGAGTGACCAGGGGGTAGAGGGTTCCTTTCGCTTCATCAATCGGGTCTGGAGACTATTCTTCGAACTTGAGCCTCGTTTGCGAGGGATAGAGTCGCTTCCTTTTGGTAGTGCACTCGAAGGAGAACAAAGGACATTACGCCAGAAGACCCATAAGACGATCAAAAAAGTGACCGAGGACATTGAACGTTTCCATTTCAACACTGCCATCAGTGCTATTATGGAGCTGGTCAATGAGATCTATGTCTCAAAGGTAAAAGAGTATAACGATGAAATCTCATTGAGGGTAACACGGGAAGCCATCGAGACAGTTGTCAGATTGCTATTCCCCTTTGTTCCCCATGTGGCTGAGGAACTATGGGAAGCCTTGGGATATCAGGGATCTCTCATTAAAACCCAATGGCCAGATTATGACCCAGAGGCTGTCAAGGAGGAAGAGGTTCTGATTGTCATCCAGGTCAATGGTAAGTTGAGAGACCGTATAACTCTTCCTGCTTCTTTTGGGGAAGAGGAGGTTAAGGCCTGGGCCCTTAAAAGCGAGAGGATAAGGAGATTGATAGAAGGAAAGGAGATAAAGCGAGTGATCCTTGTGCCCAGGAAACTGGTAAATATTGTTTGTTAATGAGCAGTAGGGGTTTAATTTTGAGAACGAGGGCAATCAAACAGGATTTAGAATTCGGATTTCGGAAATTCAATCTCGTAATGTTCATTTTTAATCTATTTTTTCTAAAATTCCTCAATCTTCAATCCGCAATCCGAAATATAATTAAGATATTGATAAGCATTTTTATCACCCTGTCCTTAGGTTGTGGTTATCAGTTGGTTGGAAGAGAAACCCATGTTCCATCCGGGATAAATTCTGTTGCCATACCAACTTTTGTCAATAAGACCTTTGAACCTGGAATTGAGGTCCCCATCACCCAGGCCTTTCTTAAAGAGTTTATCAAGGATAGAAGGGTGAAGGTGGTTGGCCGGAGCCAGGCAGACTCCGTCTTAGAAGGGGTGATCAAATCATTTGCCATCTATTCCATTTCTTATGATCCCTCGAATTATGTCTTAGAGTATCTGACTACAATCGTGATCGATCTGACGCTAAGAAAAAGGACAGGTGAGGTTCTTTGGGTAGAAAAAGACGTTACGGAGAAGAGATATTATCGGGTCTCCTCCAATGTGCTTATTAATGAGGCCAATAAGGCGATGGCCATTCAAGAGATTGGAAAACTTTTAGCCGAGCGAATTCGAAATCGGTTTTTTTACCAATTTTAAATATGTACACGGTTTCAGATTTAAGGAAAGGACTAAAGATCACGATCAACGATGAGCCCTATATCGTTATCGCTTTCGATTTTCTTAAACCCGGGAAGGGACAGGCCCTCTATCGAACGAAATTAAAAAACATGATCACAGGGCTAATCATTGATCGCACCTATCGCCCTGGGGATACCTTTGAACCTGCCTCATTGGAGGAACGCGATATGCAATTTCTTTACAAAGAGGGTGATCAATATCACTTCATGGACAATCAGACTTTCGAACAGATGGTCATAGACGAAGAGACCTTGGCCGATGCCAAAAACTTTATGACAGAAAATATGAATGTGAAGATCTTGATGTTCAGGGATAAGCCCATTGGAGTGGATCTTCCCAATTTTGTCAATCTCAGGGTGATCAAGACCGAGATGTGGGTCAAAGGGGATACCTCTAAGACCGATTATAAACCTGCCACGGTAGAGACCGGTTATGTTCTTCGGGTTCCTCCATTTATAGAAGAAGGAGAGTTGATTACCATAGATACTCGAACCGGTGAATATTCGACAAGGGTAAAAGGATAGGCTGATAAGTTATTGGGAAATAGGTCATGGTGAAGACGACTTTCTTGTTTGCAACTATTCGCAGAAGTTATGAGGAGAAAGATTTTCTAAAAATGAACAATAACAAAGTAAAAAACTGGCCCTTGGTCAGACGGAAGAATGCCCTTGAAATGAGGGCAAAGATTATTCAGGCCATTAGAAAATTTTTTATTGACCGTGGATATCTCGAGGTTGAGACTCCTCATCTCATTCCAACTCCTGCGCCTGATTCTTTTATCGATCCTGTTTCCTGTGGGGATTGGTTTCTTCACCCATCCCCTGAGATTTATATGAAGCGAATGCTTGCCGCAGGATACGAGAGGATTTTTCAAATCTGCCGTTGCTGGCGAGAAGGGGAAAGGGGGAGACTCCATAGCCCAGAATTCACTCTCTTAGAATGGTATCGGGAAGGAGAGGATTACCAGTCCCTGATGGATGAATGTGAGGAGATGATTCAGACATTATCCAACTTGGTTGGGCTGGATGGGAGGATACATTTTGAAAATCGAGAGATAGACATATCAAGACCATGGGAAAGGATT
The DNA here is from genome assembly GCA_037441765.1 of Deltaproteobacteria bacterium. GTDB lineage: Bacteria > Desulfobacterota > BSN033 > BSN033 > UBA1163 > JBBIRM01. The sequence continues at coordinate 14,594 of JBBIRM010000016.1, forward strand.
TCAGTTGAAGTAGCCTTTAATCGTTATACACGTTTTTCAATGAAAGAGGCCATCAAAAAAGGTCTTTTTGACGAGTTGATGGTTAGCGAGATAGAACCAAGACTTGGGATAAAAAAGCCAACATTCCTCTATGACTACCCCGCCGAGAGGGGGGCGATGGCCCGGCTGAAGAGAGAGGATCCATCTCTGGCAGAGCGTTTTGAACTTTACATCGGTGGAGTGGAACTGGCCAATGCCTTTTTTGAGTTGACAGACGCAGAAGAACAGAGAAGTCGTTTTTATCAAGAAAATGCAAATCGGCGTTCCCTGAATAAACCTATCTACCCTTTGCCTGAGAAATTTTTGGAAGAAATGGAAACGATGCCTTCCTCCCTGGGGGTTGCATTGGGTGTTGATCGGCTTGTGATGGTTCTTCTGAACGCTTCATCCATCGATGAGGTGATGGCCTTTACTCCCGAAGAACTCTAAGCATCTACTTTTCATTAATCTTCTTCATCAGGATACTCGACCACTTCTCCGAGATAACTCCGTAAAAAATAAGTCCTCCCTTCTTTTTTTACATTATCTGGTAAGAGGGAGACCTTCCCCTTTCCTCCTGGGAGGTCAATCACATAATGGGGGATTGCTAACCCCGAGGTATAACCTCTAAGTCCAGAGATTATCTTTAATCCCATCTCCACACTGGTAAAAAAGTGGCTTGTCCCCCGCACCCTGTCTAATTGGTGAATATAATATGGCCTGACTCTTAGGGTTAGCAATTTCTGCAACAGTTGCTTCATCACCCCTAAATCATCATTCACTCCCTTTAAAAGCACCGTCTGGTTTCCTAAGGGTATGCCTGCATCTGCAAGCAGGGCACAAGCCTCCGAGGATTGGGGTGTGATTTCCAAAGGATGATTGAAATGGGTATTGATATAGAGAGGATGATGACTCTTCAGCACCTTGCAGAGAGAAGGGGTGATCCTTTCTGGCAAAGTCGCAGGCGTTCGGGTGTTGATCCTTAGAATTTCGATATGGGAGATTTTTCTAACCCTTCCAAGGATCTCATCGAGTAGTTCATCGGGGATTAAAAGAGGATCTCCCCCTGATAGAATCACATCACGAATCTCTCTCTTTTTTTCAATATACTCTATTGCCTCATCTAATGGATTGGTGGTTTCAGGAAGGTGGCTGTTTCTAAGATAGTGTTTTCTTGTACAGAACCTGCAGAGAGTTGGGCAGGTAGAAGATACCAATAATACCACCCGATCAGGATAACGGTGGATCAGAAAGGGTACAGGCATGAACCCTTTCTCGTTAAGTGGATCGAGAGGAGTTTTAATATCCTTGATCTCCTCTATGTCAGGAATACACTGGCGCCATATGGGGTCATTCGGTTCTCGAATCAAATCAAAATAATAGCGAGTGACCCTAAGGGGATAATGTTTTACAACGGATTGGAGGGATTCGAGATCAATTGGATAACGATCTGATATCTCTCTTAGGGTCGTTAGACTTTCTTTAAAAGCCCTTTGCCAGTTTTCCATCTCTTTACACTTCAAAGACAAATTAATCTTAAACCTAAATTGAACGATTTTCCACCCTTCAGTGAAGGATACTTACGGGGTTTAGACTGCCTTGACAAGAATCAAATGAATAGGTTAGTTAGGTATAATTCCTATAGAAAAACTATAATTTTCTAATATATGAAAATATCAACAAAAATTAGGTATGGGGTAAGGGCCATGCTCGAATTGGCATCTCACTACGGAGAGGGACCAATAGAGTTGAAGGAGATTGCTGAGAAGGAGGACATCTCCCTGAAATATCTTGAGCAGGTAATTATTCCTATCCGAACAGCAGGATATGTTAAATCGGTTAGAGGTTCAAAGGGTGGATATATTTTGGCTAAACCTCCTTCTGAAATCTTTCTTAGCGATTTGGTTGAAACCTTAGATGGACCTGTTGATCTGGTTGAATGTATAAATAACCCGTCTGCTTGTTTAAAGATTCCTTATTGCGTGACAAGGGATATTTGGAAAGAGGTTTCAGAAGCCATTTGTCATATCTTTCGTTCCATTACCTTAGAAGAAATGGTGAGAAGAAAAAGGGAGAAGGAAGGGAGAAATTCTCCCACATACCAAATTTGAGCGATCATTTTAAGGCAAGGCTGAACCCATGCCCTACAGGCCTGCTGGAGAGATAAAAGATGGCTAAAATCGCCAATTCTATTTCTGAACTTATTGGAAAGACACCTTTATTGAGGTTGAATCGAATCACAAAGGGTTGTAAGGCTGAGGTTATAGGAAAATTAGAGTCCTTTAACCCTTGTGGAAGTGTAAAGGACCGCATTGGTCTATCCATGATTGAGGCAGCAGAAAAAGCAGGGTTAATCAAGGAAGATACCATAATCCTGGAGCCTACAAGCGGAAATACTGGGATTGCTTTAGCCTTCATTTGTGCAGCCAAAGGTTACCCTTTGGTCATCACCATGCCTGATACGATGTCCGCTGAAAGAATTCACCTGCTCAAGATGTTTGGTGCAGAGTTGGTCCTTACCCCTGGTCAGGAAGGGATGGCAGGGGCAGTTAGAAAGGCAGAGGAGATGGCCAGAAGAGACTCGCGGTATCTTATCCTGCAACAATTCCGTAATCCTGCCAATCCAGAGATTCATAAGAGAACAACTGCTCAAGAGATATGGGAGGATACAGATGGGAGGGTTGATATAGTCGTTGCAGGGGTAGGGACTGGAGGTACGATTACTGGCGTTTCAGAGGTGATCAAGGCACGGAAGCCTGAATTTAAAGCCATTGCTGTTGAACCCAAGAACTCTCCTGTTCTATCTGGCGGTAGACCTGGGATTCATAAGATCCAGGGTATTGGTGCAGGTTTTATTCCAGAAGTCCTACGAATGGATTTAGTCGATGAGGTGATAGTGGTCTCAGATGAAGATGCAGGTGCAATGACAGTGCGTTTAGCAAAAGAAGAGGGGATTCTTGCCGGGATTTCCTCAGGGGCTACTGTCTGGGCAGCGGTGGAAGTGGCCAGAAGGGAAGAAAACGAAGGGAAGATGATAATTGTTGTTTTACCAGATACAGGGGAAAGATATATTAGCACTTGGTTGTTTAATGAACTAAAATAGAATAGAGGAGGTAATATTATTATATTATATAATGTCTCATCCAGTAAGAAAAAGGTAGGACAATGAGTAATCCCTCACTTAAGGGGGGGATTATATGAATCGGGCAGGGATATCTCCGAAAATCTTATAAAGTGGGTCGGTTAATAGAATGTCTTATGAAAGAGATTTCGTCTAAGGAGATGGTAGCATTTTCAATACTCAAGGGATTCTGTAGTCAGGGGGCAATCTATGGGTTTCCGCTATAAGATTTTCTCCGACATCCCTACCCGATTCTCCGAATGAGTGAGGTGTTACGACAACGAATCATAAAGATTAAACTATAAGGGGGAAAAGAGGAGCGAGAGGAGGAGATCTATGGCAAAGACCATTGATGAAATAAATGAGAAGATTAAAAAGGGGAAAGCGGTTGTCCTTACAGCAGAGGAGATCATCGACTATGCAGAGGAAAAGGGGATAAAAAAGGCAGCACAAGAGGTGGATGTTGTCACAACCGGGACATTCGGTCCGATGTGCTCTTCTGGAGCCTATTTTAATGTGGGTCATACGAAACCCAGAATCAAACTTGGTGGAGGAAAGGTTTACCTTAACGATGTCCCTGTTTATGCAGGATTTGCAGCAGTAGATTTTTTCTTGGGGGCCACAGCCATGCCAGATGATGATCCAAGGAATAAGATTTTTCCTGGAAAGTTTAGTTATGGAGGGGCATATGTGATTGAAGAGCTTGTTGCAGGAAAAGATGTGAGGCTCACTGCAACCGCTTATGGGACAGACTGTTATCCTCGAAAAACCCTGGTGACCTATATCTCTTTAAAGGATATGAATGAGGCGGTTCTGTTCAATATAAGAAATGCATATCAGAATTACAACGTTGCGGTAAACCTTTCTGACAGGGTGATTTATACCTATATGGGTGTCCTCCAACCCAATATGGGCAATGCCACCTATTGTAGTGCAGGCCAGCTAAGCCCTCTGCTTAACGATCCTTACTATAAGACAATCGGGATTGGAACACGGATCTTCTTAGGGGGAGGTATTGGATACGTAGTTGGAAATGGAACACAACATAACCCTGGAGTCAAGAGGGGAGAAAATGGTGTTCCTAAGGCTCCTGCAGGAACCCTTTCAGTGACCGGGGACCTTAAATTGATGAGCCCAAAATGGCTTAGGGGGACATCCTTTACGGGTTATGGGGTGACCCTTACAGTAGGGATTGGAGTTCCCATCCCCATATTAGATGAAGAGATACTTCAATACACCACTGTGCGTGATGAAGATATCTGGACTCAGGTGGTGGATTATAGCGAGGCCTATCCCCAATTCAATCCTGGAAGTCTGGGAGAGGTGAACTATAGTCAACTCAAGAGCGGGAGGATTACTGTTCAAGGGAAAGAGGTCCCCACATCAGGACTTTCAAGTTACCTGAGGGCAAGGGAGATTGCTAATATTTTAAAAGAGTGGATCAAGATGGGAAAGTTTTTCCTTACTGAGCCTGTGCAGACACTTCCTTCCGTAGATTCAGGGATTGTGTTTAAACCATTAAAAGAGAGGCCTATTAAGAAAAAATAGCATAGGGCAAATAGCATAACTTATAAGAAGAAATCTATACCCTATACTCTTTGCCTTTTAAGGGGGTTTTATGCAGAAGAAGAGAGTTGTTCTCAGTTTTCCTCCACATCTTATTGACCAGCCTGTGACCTATAGGTTGATCAAAGATTTCGATCTAATGGTCAATATACTTAGAGCCCGAATTACACCGAAGGAACAGGGAAGGCTTGTTATAGAGATTGTAGGGAAACGCCCTGCGTTGGAGGCAGGGATGAATTATCTTAGAGAGGCAGGGCTGGAGATACAACCCCTGGCCCAGGACGTAAAGTGGCATGAGGATCGCTGCACCCATTGCACTGCATGCATTTCCATATGCCCTACAAAGGCTTTGGATGTAGATCGGACTAAGATGGAGGTCTCCTTTAAACGAGATAAGTGTATTGCCTGCGAGCTCTGTATCCCCGCCTGTCCATATCAGGCCATAGAGATTCTTTTTTAGTGGGCATCGAGTATTATTAAGTTTGTAGTTTTAAAAATAAATTCTCTATGAGTATCATTAGCAATGCAGACAATGAGGAAGCAATCCATCACTTAAGGGGGGAATTATATGAATCGGGTAGGGATATCTCCGAAAATCTTATAAAGCGGGTCGGTTAATAGAATACCTGAAGAAATAGATTACATCTAAGGAGATGGTAGCCTTTTCAATACTCAAGGGATTCTGTAGTCAGAAAGCAATCTATGGGTTTCCGCTATAAGATTTTCTCCGACATCCCTACCCGATTCCCCGGATGAGTGAGGTGTTACATGAGGAAGAGGGTTGTGGTTGCTATGAGTGGTGGGGTCGATTCAAGTATGGCGGCCTCCCTACTGAAAGAAGAAGGTTATGAGGTCATTGGCGCAACGATGTGTTTGGGAGTGAGGGATCAAATCCAAAAAGGTCCCCCTCGATGCTGTAGCCTTGCTGATATGGAAGTTGCAAGACGTGTGGCCGTTCAGATTGGGATTCCCTTTTTTGTTTTTTATTTAAGGGAGGAATTCGAAAAGGAGGTCATTGAATATTTTTGCAGTGAATATCTTGGGGGGAAAACACCCAACCCCTGTATCCGTTGCAACGAGAAGATAAAATTTGACTCTTTTTTAAAGAAGGCGATCGATCTTGGAGCAGATCTGATTGCCACAGGTCACTATGCGAGGGTTCATTTCGATGAAGAGACAGGACGCTATCTTTTAAAAAAGGGTAGAGATAGAAGGAAAGATCAATCCTATGTTCTATTCTCTTTAAAACAGGATCAATTAGCTCGTGCCTGCTTTCCTTTGGGAGATCTCCGAAAGGAATGGGTTAGGGAGAAGGCTTTTCAACTTGGGCTTCAAGTCCATGATAAACCTGAAAGCCAGGAGGTCTGTTTCATTCAAGACTCCTCTTACCATCCTTTTTTATTAGAGAGATTAGGGCCCATGATAGAGCCTGGGCCAATCCTTGACCGGAATGGGAAACAGTTGGGGATACATAAAGGGGTTCCATTTTATACAATAGGCCAGCGAAGGGGGCTACGGATTGCTAAGGGGAAACCCCTATACGTCACCGGGATTGATAGAGAAAAGAATACAATTTTTGTGGGGGGAGAAGAAGAGGTCTATAGGAATACCTTTACTGTCCATTCAGTTAATTGGATTTTACCCATGGAGGGAGTGGAATCTAAGACTCTGGAGGTAAAGATACGATATAACCATCCCGGTGCAGAAGCAATCATTTCACCAAGAGGAGAGGATGAGGTGGAGGTAAGGTTTCTCTCTCCTCAGAAGGCCATCACACCTGGACAAGCCGCTGTTTTTTATGACGGAGATACGGTCCTTGGAGGAGGATGGATCAATGAAGTGATTAATTAATAATTAGAAATAGATTATCTTTTTAGGGTAAATCAAACGCCTCTCTGTGGTAGGCAAGGAAAACTGAAAGATTATGGAACAACAAATTGAGAAGAAGTTAGAAAATTTAAGGCAGATATTCCATTCAATGGGAAAGGTGCTGATCGCTTTTTCAGGAGGGGTGGACAGCACCCTCCTTTTCAAAGTGGCTCAGGATACTCTTGGAAATGAAAACGTCCTTGCCGTCACAGCGCTCTCTCCTCTATTTCCGGAAAGGGAATCAAGGGGGGCGAAGAGAGTGATTCAAGAGATGGGAGGCAGGCATTTGCTGATAGAGTCAAACGAATTGGAGATTCCCGGGTTTTCAAAAAACCCTACTGATAGGTGCTATTATTGTAAAAGAACACTCTTTAAAGAATTACTCGAGATAGCCAAAAAAGAAGGCATTCCCTTTGTTGCGGAAGGATCTACCCTCGATGATGATCAAGACCATCGCCCTGGAAAGATGGCTGTTCAACAATTGGGAATCCGAAGTCCTTTGAAAGAAGCACTTCTCACAAAAGCAGAGGTCAGGGAATTGTCAAGGAGACTGGGCCTGATGACTTGGGATAAGCCTTCCTTTGCCTGTCTGGCTTCCCGATTCCCATATGGAAAAGAAATCACGGAGGAGGGACTGAGAATGGTTGGTGAGGCAGAGGATTTTCTTATTGGATTGGGTTTTAAACAGGTCCGTGTGCGACATTATGGAGACTTAGCGAGGATTGAAATCTATCCCGAAGAGATGAAAAGATTAATAGACGAAGCGCTCCGAGAAGAGGTTGTGAAAAGACTGAAGGCTTTAGGCTATAAATTTATCACTTTAGACCTTCAGGGGTATCGCACAGGGTCGATGAACGAGGTTCTGGGATGAAAGCCATTGCCCTTCTCTCAGGAGGCCTGGATAGTACGCTTGCAGCCAAGGTGGTTCTTGAACAGGGAATAGAACTGGAAGCCATCAATTTTCTGACAGTTTTTTGCACCTGTACAAACAGAGGAGCATCCTGTCTTGCTTCTCAGAAGGCTTCAGAGGTGTTAGGTATTCCTTTAAAGGTTTTTAATGTATCAGAAGAGTATCTCCATGTGGTTAAGAAGCCAAGTCATGGGTATGGAAGCAACATGAACCCATGCATAGACTGCAGAATCTTCATGCTGAAAAAGACGAAGGCCTATATGGAGGCCACAGGGGCCTCATTTATTGTCACTGGAGAAGTATTAGGTCAGAGACCGATGTCCCAGAGAAAGGAGGCCATCCGGCTCATCGAGAAAGAGGCAGGGCTTGATGGTCTCATCTTAAGACCCCTTTCAGCAAAGTTTCTTCCAGTTACGCTTCCAGAAAAAGAGGGGTGGGTTGACCGTGAGAAACTCTTAAATATCAAGGGACGCTCACGAAAACCCCAGATGAAATTGGCAGAGGAATTTGGAATTCGAGACTATCCCTGCCCTGCAGGTGGATGTCTCCTAACCGATCCAGGATTTTCTCGGAGGATGAAGGATCTTATGGAGCATCATCCAGATTTTTCCCTTAACGATGTTCACCTTTTAAAGTTTGGAAGACATTTTCGCCTGACCTCGAAAGTCAAACTAATTGTCGGAAGAAATGAGGAAGAGAATAAGAAGATTGAAACCTTTTCCCAGAAAGGGGATGTGCTTCTAAAAGTTTATCGTATTCCAGGACCGATTTCTCTTTTAAAGGGAGAATTTGAGCAGGCAGAGTTAGAAAAGGCTGCTTCTATTACAGCCCGATATAGCAAGGCGAAGAAAGATCAACCCATTGAGGTGATTTATAAAAAGTTTGAAGAGAACCTGAGCAAATTCCTTTTCGTTTCCCCTTTAAAAGATTCTGAGATAGAGGGATTCCGAATCGGCGAATAGTCCAAAAGTCCTTTACTGGAGGGATGGAGAATCCCATGAGAAAAGAGATTCAGAGAATTGGAGATAAGGTCTTGGGAGGGGGCTCTCTTCTTATGAGAGATGTTCTCCCACTCATCGATATGGAAGGACCTGACATTTTGGATCTTGCTTCGGTTGCCAATCGAATAAGGGAAGAATTCAATGGTAGTAGAATCGACCTCTGCTCCCTTCTCAATGCTAAATCAGGAAGATGCCCTGAGGACTGCGCCTTCTGTGCCCAATCGGCCCATTACAAAACGAATGCCCCTGTTTATTTACTGATGGACAAGGACAGAATGGTGGAGGGAGCGATGGAGGTGGAGAGAAAGGGGATAAAACGGTTCTGCATTATCACCAGCGGTCGAGAGCCCAAGGACAGGGAGTTTGACATCCTATTGAAGGCCCTGGAAGAAATAAGAAGGGAAACAAACCTTGACCTTGATTGTTCCCTGGGGGCATTGAGCGAGGAAAGAGCAAAGGAATTGAAAAAAGTAGGAGTCACTCGCTATAACCACAATTTGGAAACTGCAGAGAGTTATTTCCCCAAAATATGCTCGACCCATTCTTTCAGGGATAGGGTGAAAACCATCGAAATTTTAAAGGAACAGGGATTTTCTATCTGTTGTGGTGGGATTATCGGTATGGGAGAATCGCCCCAGCAGCGTTTGGAACTCGCCTTTTCTTTAAGAGAACTTGGGATTGATTGCATTCCTTTTAATATTCTCAATCCAAGACCAGGAACCCCTCTGGAACATTCAGAACCTATTCCTCCCATGGAGATAATCAAGACTATATCACTTTTCCGGCTTATCCTGCCAAAGGGCACTATTAAGATTGCAGGAGGAAGAGAGGTAAATCTAAGAGATTTACAATCCCTTGCCCTTCTTGCAGGAGCCAATGGTCTCATCGTTGGTAATTACCTTACAACTCCTGGGAGAAACCCCGATGAAGACCTAACTATGATTCAAGATCTTTGCTTCAAAATTTCATAAAAACTTCGATTAATAGAAAGTATCATTAAAAAATTCCACTTAATCACCCTTTGCCAAAGGGTGAATACGTTAACTCCTCCCTTTAACAAAGGGAGGTCGGGATGGAATTTAAAAAGAATTTTAAAGGGCTTATTCAGAAATATTTTACTAAAAATTTACTAAATTATATAATATGTTTTAAGAATTTTTAGGAAAGGAGCAGAGATGATTGATTCAATATTGGGACTATTTCGAGGAGAAAATCGGAGGTACCTTCATAGGATCTGGGAAAAGGCCCAAAGGGGAGAATTAGGAGGGTTAGATGAGGAGGAACAAAGTCTCGCAAAAATCATGCTTGACCATTCTGACGTATATTTTAATCAGTTTGAATTTGCGGATGTTCTGGCTGATAGAGAATTCGATCCAGAAAGAGAGGTCAATCCGTTTCTCCATATTACCCTCCACGCTATTGTAGAAAAACAACTCAAGGACCGTGACCCTATTGAAGCATTCCAATTTTATAATGCCATGCTAAGAAATAAGTGTAATCGGCACGAAGCCATTCATCTTCTTATTGGAATATTTATTAAATTTATATTTCCTATTTTAAAGGAAGGAGGAAAATTTTCACTCGATCATTACCGTTATCTTCTTAAGAAATATAAATTTAGAAGGCCGGAAAAGATCCCTGAACTTTTAGGAAAAGAGCCCGATCCCATCATAGACAATGAGATAAAGTCAGAGAATTTAGAGATTTTTGATGAGATTCAAGCCGCATTAAGTAGTCAGGATTTTAGGTCGATTGAAGAGGTCCAATCTTTTCTCGATGATTTAACTTCAAAGAAAAACGCGGAACCAATTCCAGAATTCCTCGGTTTATCACCTGAGCAGATGTATAGAGTCCTTCATACCCCTTTTGCTGAAATTACGGATATCCTCACATTCAATAGAGACCTTTCCAAGAAAGACATTCTCAATGCCCCTATCGTTAAAGAAACGATGTATTTTTTAAAAAGGCTAAGTGAACTTCAACCGTTAAGGGCTACGGCTAAAGGCAATCTCCCTCAAGCCTTTGTTCGGGAGATGCATGAAAAATTTTCTGAACGTCCTTTCTACCCATTTAAAATAAGATCTGAAGAAGAGGATCAAAAAATCTTAGCGCTTCGCCATATCCTTGAGATGATGGGTTGGATTAAGAAAAGAAATCAAAAATTTTCACTAACTAAAAGGGGAGACAGTGTTGTCCAAAACGGATTTAGTGTTGATGATTTTTTCCTTCTGCTCGAAACCTATACCAGAAGATTTAACTGGTCTTTTAGAGATTTCTATCCTCAACTTGAAATTATTCAAGAGGGGTTTTTATTTTCCTGTTATCTCCTTTATAAAAAGGCTAAGGATTATATCCAAACCTATGAAATCTCAAATTATTTTATCAAGGCTTTTCCAGGAGTCCTGGATGAGGTTCAAGAATTTTCTTTTTGGAAACCAGAAGAGGAAGTTTCCGAAGCCTTCTGCCTTAGGTTTATTGACAGGTTCTGTAATTATTTTGGATTGGTGACAATTGAAAAAGAAGGGAAATTTTATAATTATTCCAAATCCTCTGTCAAGATAACTCCTTTTTTTGAAAAACTATTTCGTTGGAGTCTATAATTATTGGGGAGGGGTTGAACCTGGAGATCAAGATCAAAAATTATTTAGGTTTCTTTCGGGTGTAGATGGTTTTGTAGCGTTGGGGATTGACGGAAATACAACTTGTGCATTCTTCCGAAGAGGGATCAACCGGTTCAAGAAGGACTTCAAAACCAAGTTCTCGATATTGCTCTGACATCTCTGAAAGTCGGGGCTCATCGATCGTAAATCTCTTTTCCCAGCCTTCCTTCTTAAGTTCTTCTTCCCGTGTCATCTCTTAAACCTTCTTCAACCCACCCTCTTCCTCTCGAAGGGCGAAAGATGAAAAATGATCTTTTGTCGTAGGCCATCTTTTATGTTATATAAAATATAATTGAGGAAAGATATTTTTTGCAATGGTCTCTGTAGAGGAAGCATTAGAAAAGATTCTCTCTTTTATCAAGCCCTTAGGAGCAGAAAAGGTTTCGATCATTGATGCCCTCGGGAGGGTGATTGCAGAGGACATATATGCTAACAGGAATATACCTCCCCTGGATAATTCTGCAATGGATGGATATGCGGTTAGATTGGAGGATGTAAGAACCGCCTCAAAAGATCATCCTGTAAAATTAGAGGTCATCGAGGATTTACCAGCGGGGTTTATCTCGAAGAAGACCCTCCAAAATGGTCAGGCTATCCGGATCATGACGGGCGCCCCCATTCCTAAGGGGGCAGACCATGTCGTCCCTGTTGAAGATACAAGAAAGGAAGGAGAATTTGTCTACATCCTAAATGTTTTTCCCAAGGAAAAGAATATTCGCAGGGCGGGCGAGGATGTAAAGAAGGGAGAACTCATCGTCTCCAGGGGGGATCTCATCCGACCTCCAGAGGTGGGGATGATTGCCTCCGTGGGCCGATCCTTTGTTTCAGTTTATCAGAGGCCCCTTGTTGCTATCCTTTGCACAGGAGAAGAACTTGTAGATGTGGATGGGCCTCTGGAGGACTGGAAGATCGTTTCCAGCAATTCCTATACCCTTTCTGCTCAGGTGAAGGATTGCGGGGCCATCCCTCTCCCCTTGGGAATTGCCAAAGATGAGAAGGCAGATATAGAGGAGAAATTTAGACAGGGCTTGCGAGCAGATGTCATAATCTCTTCTGCTGGAGTCTCAGTGGGCGATTACGATTTTGTCAAGGAGACCCTTAAGGATTTGGGAATGGAGACGATCTTTTGGAAAGTGGCTATGAAGCCAGGAAGACCAATTACCTTTGGGAGGATTGGAGAGAAGCCCGTATTTGGGCTCCCTGGTAATCCTGTCTCGTCGATGGTTTCTTTTGAACAATTTGTAAGGCCTTCGCTTCTGAAGATGATGGGTCACCGACAGATATTTCGTCCTGTGATCGAGGCAGTCCTTAAGGAGGATATAAAAGAGAAGAAAGGGAGGCGCCATTTTATTCGTGGCATGGTCAGTTTTGAGAATGGCTCATATTTTGTGACAACGACAGGCCCTCAAGGCTCAGGGATATTGAAATCCATGGTTAAAGCAAACGGTTTAATCATCATCCCCGAGGACAAGGAGTTGGTAAAGGCAGGGGAGAGGGTAAAGGTACAATTGCTGGATAGAAATTTTTAATTTGAAGAGTATCAAAAATGGAATAAGGGATTATATTATGATTCCTATAATTTCTATCGTTGGTAAGTCAGATAGTGGGAAGACGACCTTGATTGAAAAATTGGTCCCCGAATTGACTCGTCGAGGCTATCGAATTGCCACAGTCAAACATGATATACATGGCTTTGATGTTGACAGGGAGGGGAAGGATAGCTGGCGACATAAACAGGCAGGTGCCCATACCGTTGTCATCTCATCCCCTAAAAAGGTTGCCTTGATCCGCGATGTAGAAAAGGACTTAACCCTTGCTGAACTACGAGAAAAACTGATCCAGGATGTTGATTTGATTCTTTCAGAAGGCTATAAGAAAGATGTCCAGCCAAAGATCGAGGTCTTTAGAAAGGATAAGCATAAAGAACTTTTATGTACAAAGGAAGATAACCTTATTGCAATTGTTTCGGATAAAAATTTTGATGTGGGGGTCAGGTGTTTCTTTTTAGATGACATCAAAGGATTGGCCGATTTTATAGAAGAAAGATTTCTTAAATATTAACCAATCACCCAGAGGGATTCGTCACGAAGGGCGATCTTGATAGTTTTCCCAATAGAAAGGTTGAGATTTCTAAAGGCATAGTTGGGTATAGAGATCTCAAAGGGAATCTTTCCCTCCCTGGTTTGAAAAGAGACTGAGTGATATCCTCCCCGATCAAGGATATCGATGATCTCACCCTCAAAGATATTTCTCTTTAAGGATTCCTTAATGGGTTTTCCTTCTCTTATGATCATCACCTCTTCGGGTCTTATAAAAAGGTCAACCTCTTTACCCACCTCCATCTGGCTTAGTGTCCCGATCATCGGGACTGAGAAGTTTAGACCATTTGTTTTAAGGATCCATCGTTGAGAAGTGTGATCCAGCATCAAAATTTTCGACCTAAAAAGGTTTTTTAAACCCAAAAATTGGGCAACCTTCTTAGATTTTGGCCTAAGGAAGATTTCATCCCTTTTCCCAACCTGTTCAATCTTGCCATCGATGAAGATAGAGATTCTATCTCCTAAGAGATAAGCATCTTCAAAGTCGTGGGTGACATAGAGGATAGTAGGATGAAATGATTGATGAAGGGTTTTCATCAATTGCTGGATTTCGACTTTAATTGATGGGTCAAGGCCTGTAAGGGGTTCATCTAATAAAAGGAGCTTTGGTTTTGGGGCAAGGGCTCGAAGAAGAGCAACCCTCTTCTTTTCACCTCCACTGAGGTTGACCGGATATCGCTTCAGAAGATGCTCAATTTTGGTAACCCGAATGAGGGCCTGGATATAGGCTTCATAGTCTCGAAGGGGTAGATTTTTAATCCTAATTCCGTAGATAATATTTTCTAAGACATTCAGATGGGGGAACAGGGCTAAATCCTGTGGGACATAAGAAATTTCCCTCTTTTCAGGATAAAGGTTTTGAACCTCTTTTCCATTGATCCAGATCCTTCCCTCTCTTGGTTTGTGAAGACCGATTATGGATTCGAGGATCAGTGTTTTTCCACTTCCTGTAGGCCCAAGGAGGAAATGGAACTCTCCCTCTTCAATTTCTATATCAAGATTGAAAAGCCCAAAGGATTTAAGAAGAATGGTAAGCCTTTCTATCTTAATCATATTTGTATACCTTCCCTGTAAGTCGTATCCCATAAAGGGTCGCGAGTCCAAGGAAAACAAGGGTGAGGATCAGAATGATGGCCTTCTCTATATTTGCAGAAGCCAATGCTGTAAAAATGGCAATGGGCATGGTTTCGGTCTTACCAGGCATAGCCCCCGCAAGGGTAACCGTGGCTCCAAATTCACCGATCGCCTTTGCCCAGGAAAGTATGACAGAGGCCAATAGTCCTTTGAAGGCAAGAGGGAGGGTAATTCGATAGAAGGCCTGCCAGGAGGAGGAGCCAAGGGAACGAGCCACTGCTTCGTATCTTGGAGATATTTCATCCAGGGATGCCTTCATCAGTCGAGTTGCAAGACCTGCAATGGTGGCAAATTGGGCTAAGACGATTCCAGGGACTTCAAAAACGAAAAGGATGCCTTTTTCTTGAATCAACTCCCCTAAGGGTGTGTTGAAGAAGATGAGAAATGATGCCCCTAAGGCAATGGGTGAGACGATCATAGGGATTTCTAAAAATGTATCGATAACCCTTTTCCCTACAAATTCGTAACGGGATAGGGCATAGGCAGAGGGAAGCCCTATGAGGATGGCAAAAAGTGTGGCTATGGTAGCAGTAATTAGGCTTAATCGAATAGAATAAAGAGTAAATGGATTTATTAAGGCTTCCCAGAATCCCTTTCCCCCAACAAAATAGAAGAGGGAAAGAATGAGTCCCAGATAAAACGAAAAAATGAATATCGAGGTCCCAATCATCGTTGTGCGAAAATTCATTTCTTGAATGTCCTCCATTCATTGGGAAGTTTGTATTCGCCACCTACGGGAGTATTTGGATTAGTAAATTGACGAGCCTCATGGATTTCCATCAGGTAATGATATTTTCGAAACAGGGTTTTAGCTTGGTGAGAGATAAGAAAGTCGATAAATTGCTGGGCGATATTTCTATCCTTAGTGAATTTTGAAATGGCAATCGGGATATAGCCAATCCTTGGTATTTCATCGGGTTTTAAATAGACCGTTTCGATCCTATCTGGATCCCAATAGTGGAATACCCTCCAACCAATGACCGCATCGACTGCCCTAAGAGAGACGACATTTGCTGTTTTTTCACAACTCTCAGTATAATTAACCAAATTCTTTTTAAGGTTTTCTTTTTCTGTGGGGGTTAGGTTCTTTTCAATGATTTCCACTGCATAGGCTCCAACACAGACCATTTCTGGGTTGGCAATAGCCACACGTATTCCTTTCTTTGTAAGGTCTTTTAGAGAATTTATCTTCTTAGGATTCCCTTTCTGGACATTAATGGATGGGATGAGATAGACAACAATCTTCTCAGTTTCAGGCAATACAAGTCCTTCATTCTTTGCAACCTCCATAAAATCAGAAGATCCTGGAAAGTAAAGGTCCCCTCTCTTTAACAATTTCATCTGGGAAAGAACAAAACCTGAACCCCCGAAAGTCAAATCCACTGTTATGCCAGATTTATTTTGAAAGGCCTTTGCCACTTCCTCTGTTGCAGGTTTACTTGCCGCACCGGCAAAAATCAATATCTTTTTTGAAGAGGAATCACTATTTGGGGCAATAAATAGGATTAAAAAAATTGTGGTCCATAGAAATTTTATTACTTTGCTCTCTTTTTCCATAGCCTCCTCTTATGGGATAGAGAAATGTTAAAAGAAGAGTCAAAATGTTTTTTGAAAATCCTGGTGAGAGACTCTTTTACCTCTTTCTGAAATTTCTGATATTGACCCATCAGGTCTTTGGCCTCAGGGGTGAGCAACGAACCTCCTCCAGAGACCCCTCCTACTTTTTTATCTAAAAGCGCAAATCCAAGTCTTCCTTCCAATATCTGGATTAGACGCCATGCCTTACTTTAAGACATGTTCATCTGGCCTGCAGCCTTTCTGAGGGAGCCTGTTTTTTTAATCTTCTTCAGGAGCTCATAGGGACCATTCCCAAAGGCCTTTCCATTCTGATCAAGCCAAACCTTATATGCCACCCTCATTTTTTACCGTTATCCTTATACGAGAATAACGATAATTCAATTTTTATTATCTGTCAAGAATCCTAAAAGAGACTTCTAAAAAACTCCTTGAAAGACTTTTTCACCCACCTCCCCACTCTAAAAATCCTTTTTAAATACTTTTTCAGAAGTCTCTAAAGAAAAAATCATTCTCGCAGAGGCTGAACCCAGTAAAATTTATTGTTAGCTAAAGTTTAAAAGTGCACTCTTTAAGTTTTAAAAGTGCACCACTTCTGATCTCCTCTCCC
>JBBIRM010000017.1:0-30944 GCA_037441765.1 Deltaproteobacteria bacterium
ATAAGATTTTCTCCGACATCCCTACCCGATTCCCCGGATGAGTGAGGTGTTACAATTAGAATATATTTGATTATTGAAATCTGTGTCGTCTAAACTTAAATCTTCTTTTATGGATATTCTAATCTTTGACATGGATGGGGTGTTGATTGATGTTTCAATGTCCTACCGTAAGGCCATAGAGCGAACCATACGACTCTACCTTCGGACCTGCCTCGGGTTCAAATACCTCAATGGAAATCTCATCGAGGGCAAGGACATCTCTCTTTTTAAATCGGTTAAAGGATTTAATAGCGATTGGGATCTCACCTCTGGACTTCTTCTTTACCTTTTATCCCTTTCCCCTCTTCCTCAAGATCTGAAGAGGATAAGGCCCTCCTCAATTGAAGATCTCATTTCACACTTAAAAAGGGAATCTTCTCCATTCTCCTCAGGGAAGAAAAATCCTTTCAAGAGAAAGCACCTTTCCGATTTTCTAAAAAAAGTTGAATCAAAAGGGGGAGGGTTGACTGGAGTCCGCAAGGTTTTAGAGGGTGGGTGGGAAGGATGGGTATATGGCTCGGGGGATCTCAATCGGGAAAACCTTATCCAGAGAATCTTTCAAGAGGTCTACCTGGGAGAAAAATTTTACATCCATTATCATCTTCAGCCTCTCCTCTATAAAGGCAAGGGTTACTACCGGAAGGAAAAATTATTGATCCCACGGAATATCCTTTCCTCCCTTCGAAAAAGGGTTCGATTAGTAATTGCAAGCGGTCGGACCCGATTTGAAGCAGAATTGGCTCTTAAACGATTCCGAATTTCTAACCTTTTTGATGCCGTCATTACCTTAGATGACTGTGAGAAAGAGGAGAAGCGTATCCTCCAATTCAAGGGGAAACGGGTGAAATGTTCAAAACCTTCTCCCTATCCTATCTTAAGGGCGGCTGGGGAGATTGCACTTCATCGACCTAAATGTGGATATGTGGGAGATGTGGTGGATGATATATTGGCTGCTCGGGGTGCAAAAAAGGAGTTGGAAGTCCTTGCCATTGGATTTATCAGCCATCCCGAGGAAAGACATATGAGGGAATCACTCATTAAGGCAGGAGCAGATTTGATAATCGAAAATCCCAAAGATCTTCTTCAACTTCTTATGTAAACTGAGGGTTTCTCCTTTTCAATCTCACCGTGAAGGGAATGGGGATAGGCCTTCATGATTTTAACAGAGACCAGTTGACCAATTAAATTTAGATCCCCTTTAAAATTGACCACCTTATTGGAACGGGTCCTTCCCATCACCTCTTGAGCGTTCTGTTTACTCGGTCCCTCAACAAGGACCTCAACCACCTGGCCTTCGATGGCTCGATTTTTTCGAAGCGTGATCTCGCTTTGAATCTTTTGGAGAAGGAGAAGCCTCTCCTGCTTCACCTCCTCCTTCACCTGATCCTCAAATTGAGCAGCCCTCGTCCCCTTTCTTGGAGAATATTTAAAGGAGAAGAGTTCATCAAACTCAACCTCCCTCATTAGGGAAAGTGTCTGTTGAAAATCTTCCTCTTCCTCTCCCGGAAATCCCACCATCACATCTGCGGTAATTGCAATGGAAGGGCATGCCTTTCTTAAATGGCCAACTTTCTCAAGATAGGAAGATCGGGTATATCTTCTATTCATCCTTTTTAGAATTCTGTCTGAACCTGATTGAAATGGAAGATGGATATGCTCACAGAGCTTTTCCAGAGTTGAAAATGACTCAATCAATTCATCCGATAAATCTTCAGGATGTGATGTGGTGAAACGGATCCTCTTAAGGCCATCAATCCTATTGATTCGAGCCAGGAGTTCGGGAAAGGATACCTCCCCCGCAAATTCTTTCCCATAAGAGTTGACATTCTGGCCGAGGAGAGATACTTCTTTTATTCCCATGTTGACTAATTGCTTTACTTCATCAATAATCTCTTGACTTGACCTGCTTCTCTCCCTTCCCCTCACGTAGGGAACGATGCAGAAGGAACAGAAATGGTTACATCCCTGCATGATGGTTACATAGGATTTTACCTGATGAAGTTCCTCCCGAGGAAGGATTGGATTTAAATAGGCTCCACTTTCATCAAGGCCTGTCTGACATACCCTTGCTTTCGAACTCTCTATCCTTTCCAATAATTTCGGGAGTTGAGGGATGGCCTGGGTCCCAAGAACCATATCCAGGTAGGGAATCCTCTCTAAGAGCCTCTCCCCTTCCTGCTGGGCGACACACCCGGTTACTCCAATGATCACCCCTTTCTTTTCCTTAATCCTCCTATACCTTCCAAGGGCACTATAAACCTTATGCTCAGGCTTCTCACGAACACTACAGGTGTTGATGAGGATCAGGTCGGCCTGCTCAGGCCTTTCTGTCTTAAGATAATCGTGCCTCTCCAAAAGCCTGAGCATCTGTTCTGAGTCGTGCTCATTCATCTGGCAACCATAGGTCTCAATATAGACTCTTTTTTCCATAAAGGTTCTTCAAAAAAATAAAAGACTATCCCCTCACCTTGAATTTATTCTCTAAGATTTTCATCTTCTCTACAATCCCGCCATACTCCAATTCTCCATAGGGAAGCATGGCTGCCCCTGAGAATCCCTGTTGTCTCATCTCTGTGGCTTTTCTTGCCACCTGGTCCCTCACCCAGTCCCAATAGGGGTGATCGAATGCATCCGCAGGTTCTGTGAGTTTCCCTTGATGAACGCAGAAGGCATGGCAGGCAACCACAGGAGGGCCATCAAAATAAGATACGGTGGAATTGAGTTTGACAGGCATCAATGGTCCAGTATGGCTTCCACGCATAAACCCTGCTACATAATGACCAATGTTAAAAGGAGCAAGAACCTCTCCTGTGGCTGGAAATGCCCCTTGTACCCTTACGAGCATGACCGGATCGTCTTTTCCCGTATACTTTCCAGCAATATTATGAAGTCGCGTCGTGCTCACAGAAACAGCGATCTCCCCCGTATTACGAGAATAAATCGCCTCAATGACAAATCGTTGGTTGTCCCTCAGTAGTGCAGCAATGTCATATAGTTCTTCCGGGGCACTAAGTTCAATTACCCGATCTCCCTCCGTATAATTTACATCCATAATGACAAATTTGAATCCCTTATTCATGGATGGGCTGAGGATTAATCCTGCATTATACATTGGATCTGCAAAGGCCAAATAGAGGGGAAGATTGTAGGCCCCAGGGTCTGTCTTGTCCGCAGCAAAGAAGAGAAAAGGTTCGTTGGGCCTCTCTTCAAATTCCATCTCGGCCACAGCAGGACCCATCCCCCTTACATTTCCTGAAAAGGAGTCTTTTAAGAGATCTTGACCTGCTCCATAAAGCCCCTGCTCTTTGGCCACCTTCGTGCCTGCCACAAACGCCTCCCAAGCAAGGCCATGAATCTTTTCGTTGCCTGTCCCCAAGGAATGGGAAAAGAGTATGGCAATGTCATCTCCTGTGTGGCTGACATAGAAATCGTGAACGATCCCCTTCCCTTTTTCACTCACAAAATTTCTAACCGCCTCAACCAATCTTCCACTGGGTCGAATGTGTCCGCCGATGCTTCCAATATCTGCCTTGATAATGCTAAGCGTTGTCTTCATAACTTTCTCCTTCCTCCTTCACCCTATATCCCCACTTTTTAAAGGACTTCTTCAGACTATAATTTCCATCTCCTTAATTCAGGAATAGATGAGTGGTTTGTCAAATCGATATGAAGGGGTGTGATAGAGATATAGCAATTGGAAACCGCATTGAAATCTGTGTCTTCCCTTTTATCAAAAACCAGATCCCCCCCTGTAATCCAATAATATTTTTCCCCTCTTGGGTCAACCTTTTCAACAACCGCATCTCCATTATGAATCCATCTTCCTTGCTTAGTGATTTTATAGGATTTGATCTCTTTCTCATCAACATTGGGCACATTGACATTAAGAAAGGTATCCCTTGGAAGTCCCTTCTTCACCACATATCTGGCTAACCGCACAGCGAAGCGGGCTGCGGTCTGAAATTTAAAATTGCTTCTTGAGACCAGAGAAATGGAAAAGGAGGGGATGCCAAGCAATGTGGCCTCAAATGCTGCAGAGACGGTCCCTGAATAGGTCACATCATCCCCCAAATTTCCGCCCTTATTAATTCCTGAAACGATCAAGTTGGGCCGTTTTGGTAGAATGATATTGACTCCAATATAGACACAATCCGCTGGGGTTCCGTCCACTGCATAAATATTTCTCTTTATCCTTTCGACGCGAAGGGGTCGATGGAGGGTGAGGGAATGGGCGGTGGTGCTTTTCTCTCTATCAGGGGCAACGACATAAACCTCCCCTATTTCCCTGAGGGTCTTTGCCAGAACGAGGATTCCTTCAGAATGGATTCCATCATCATTGGTCACCAGTATCTTCAGCCTCTCTGCCATAGAAAAGAGAAAGATGGTCGGGGCGAGAGGATTTGAACCTCCGACACCTGACACCCCATGCCAGTGCGCTACCAGGCTGCGCCACGCCCCGTAAAAAATAATCTGGATGATGGAACATTGGAATTCTGGGAAATTGGTTTTTTATCCATCTTCCCATTTTTCCAATATTCCGATTTGTTTTTAGTATAGTCAATTTCAGATTAAAAGTCCAGTTCTCTCAATCCACCAATACCGCTGTCCCTTTAGCCCCGATGAGCACCATCACCATATCATTATGGAATCCCAAAACCTGATAGGTAATATCCACTCCTACCACCGCATTCCCTCCCATCTCGATGGCCTCATCTTCGATAGCCCTGATCGAAAGATCCCTTCCTGAGTTGACCTTCTCCTCCCATGAGAGGGCAATCCCCCCATTAAATTTTTTTAAGTCCAACTCCTTGACCAGACCTACTCCAAAGATGTGCTCATGGGAGACAAGGCCCAGGGTCTTAATAATCTTCCGATTGGCAAATTCAGGAGTGGTGATGGCAATCATCTCCCTCCTCTTCTGCTCCTTCTCTAAAAACTTTTTTACCTCCTTCTTTCCTTTCTCCGAACAGACCTGGCACATATCGGGAAGTCCCTGCCCTGACTCATAGACATAGGAACTCCCGCAAACCGTGCAGCTGACCACCCAATTCATAAAGTGCTCCTTCTACCTCCCCAATCCCTTCCGGATAGACCCTTTTCAAATCTTTTAAGGAATTGTTTCATTCTTCTCTCCAATTTACGGATGCCAAACAAAGCCTTTTCTCCAATAGGACTTATTCCAACATCTTTCTTATCCCCATCAACTCCTCTCGAATCGCAACTAAAAGTTCACGGTCTTTTCCATTAGGGCGCTTTCCAATCAACCTTAACCCCGTCTGTCTGCTTTCCTTTCTCTCCAGATCCCGGATCTTTTTCTTCGCCCCAGCGATGGTAAAACCCTCTTCATAGAGAAGTTTTTTTATCTTCAAAATGAGGTCTAAATCTCTTTTCCGATAAAGGCGTTGAAGGGATCCCCCTTTATAGGGTTTGATGACCTTAAACTCCGACTCCCAATAACGGAGGACATGGGGCTTAAGCCCTGTAATTCGGCTGATCTCTCCAATTCTGTAATAGAGCCTATCGGAGGAAATGGAATTCTCATCCTCTTGACATTTTATGGGTCTAACCAAAATCCTCCCCCCTTCTACTCAGAGGAATTAAATAAGCCAATTATTTTCTCCTATTAGGTCTGGACCTCTTTTCGGTTGAGTGCAGCCTTTAGCACTTGACTTGGCTTAAAGGTCAAAATCCTTCGTGGGGAAATTTCGATATCTCCTCCTGTCTGTGGATTTCTGCCCCTTCTTGCCCTCTTTTTTCTGACAACAAAATTTCCAAAGCCTGAGATTTTAATCTTATCCTCTGTTTTAAGGGTCTCCTTGATAAGGTCAAAGATTAACTCAACGATTTTGGCCACTTCTTTTTTGGAAAACCCAACCTTTTCATAAATGGCCTCTACAATATCAACCTTCGTCATCTCTGCCTCCTCCTTTCTTTAAATTCCTTATGATCTTAATTCCGCCCCAAAACCCTCCCTCAACTGGAGGATTACCCTTTCATGGACCTGATTCACCTCCTCATCTGTTAACGTGCGATCAGGAGCCTGGTATCGAATTCTGTAGGAGACACCTTTCTTCCCTTTGGGAATAGGAGGCCCTTGATATACATCGAAAAGGCGAACCTCCTTCATGAAGGGCTCTTTAAGTCCCAATATCGCCTCTCCTATTTTTTCTGCTTCTACCTCCTCTCCCACTACCACGGAAATGTCTCTAAAGACCTCTGGAAATTTTGGCAGAGGTTGAAACCACCTTCCCTCCCCTACCCTTTTCATCAATTCCTCAAAATCGATTTCAAAGAGATAAACCCTTTCATGAATCCCGTAATGATTCAATACATCCGGGTGAACCTCTCCTAAGACACCCAACTCTTTCTCTTCAACGAAGACCCTCGAAGCCTTTCCTGGATGGAGATAGGAAACATCCTCAGCCCTTTTAAACCTCACCCTCTCTATCTGGAGTTCCTCAAAAAGGCTTTCCAAAGCACCCTTTATGTCATAAAAATCGATCGGCCTCGGAGGAGAGGCCCAATGGGGATCTTGATCAATCCCCATGGCCAGCCCAGTAAGATATTTCACCTCTTTTGGAAGTTTTTCTCCTTCCTGGTGAAGAAAGACCTTTTTTAGTTCAAAGACCTTGAGATTTAAATTCTTTCGAGAAATGTTGTAACGGGCTACCTCTAAAAGTCCAGGAATGAGGCTCGTCCTTAGGACGGAAAAATCTTCTGTAAGGGGATTGAGAATTCGGATCTGTTTTCGTCTTGGGTCATTGGCGCTAAGGCAAATGAAATCGCAGGAGGCAGGAGAGGTAAAACTATATGTGATCACTTCATGATAGCCATGGTGAATAAGAAGGTCTATGGCCTTCTTCTCTACCTGAAGGTCTTTACTCCTCTCTTCTCCAGATGGAGATCCCTGTGGTAGGGTCGTAGGGATATTTTCATATCCATTCATCCTGGCAATCTCCTCGATTAGATCGATCTCCCTTTCAAGGTCCCTCCGAAAAGAGGGGGGGTGAACCATGAGAGAATCATCATCCCCTTCCTTCACTTCAATCTCTAATCTTTCCAGGAAATCCTTCGCCCTCTCCGCAGATATCTCTATCCCAAGGACTTGATGAATCCTTTTAATCCTTAACCGAATGGGGTTGGGTTTAATCACTTTTGGGTAAGCATCAATGACTCCTTCAACGACCCTTCCACCTGCTAACTGCTGGATTAACTGGGCAGCCCGATTGGCTGCGGTCACGCAACCTCCATAATCGATACCCCTACCAAACCGATAAGCCGCTTCTGTTTCAAGACCAAGTTGTTTCGAAGTCCGCCGGTTTTCCATCGGGCTGAAATATGCACTCTCTAAAAGTACGACCTTGGTATCCTCTTTTATCTCTGAATTGAGACCACCCATCACTCCTGCGATGGCAACGGGTTTTACCCCATCACAGATCATCAACATCTCCTTGTTCAATGTCCTTTTGACGCCATCCAGAGTGAAAAATGATTCTCCCTCTTGGGCCCTTCGTACAACGATCCTCCTCTCCTCTAATAGTTCGAAATCGAAGGCATGAAGGGGTTGACCATATTCCATCATGACGTAATTGGTGACATCGACTACATTGTTAATGGATCGAATCCCTACCTTCTCAAGGCGGTT
Organism: Deltaproteobacteria bacterium; assembly: GCA_037441765.1. GTDB lineage: Bacteria > Desulfobacterota > BSN033 > BSN033 > UBA1163 > JBBIRM01. The sequence continues at coordinate 7,685 of JBBIRM010000017.1, forward strand.
CTTCATCCAGAAGGGAGAAGGCCCAATCTTCACCCCTTCGATCATCCTCGCTACATAACGTGGACAAAGGTCTAGGTCCAGTATGGTGACAGATGTCCTCTTGTGAATCTCTTCTCCTTGGTCGGGAAGCAAAATTTTTGGGTATTTCACCCTTTGATTTGTAAGGGCTGCGATTTCCCTTGCCACCCCAATCGCACAGAGACAATCTGGTCGATTTGGAGTAATGCTGAGATTGAGAATAATATCTCTCAAACCCAATGCCTCACCCAGATCACTTCCAACAGTAAGATCGGGTGGAAGGATCATGATTCCTGAGGCATCCTCCCCTAAGCCAAGCTCCTTTTCGGAACAGAGCATCCCCTCAGAGATTATCTCTCTGATCTTTGAGCGTTTTATCTCCATCCCGTTTGGAAGTTTGGCTCCAACCAGGGCTAAGGGGACCTTCTGACCCTCCTTAATATTGGTTGCTCCACAGACGATCGATAGGTCGTCCACACCGGTCCTTACCTTCACCAATGAGAGTCTATCTGCCTTGGGATGTTTCTGTATGGATTCGATCTCTCCAACAATGACCTTCTCAAACCCTACCCCAGCGTAAAAGACTTCTTCAACCTCAAGGCCTGCCATGGTCAGATGATTGACCAGGTCCTTAAGGTCCATTTGGATATCAACGTAATCTTTAAGCCAATTCAGACTGACCTTCATAATCCTTCAATCTTAGAGATTAGATTATGGATTTGGGATTTTAAATCCTCAATCCAAAAAATTCTGACTTTAAAACTGTTTTAGGAACCTCAAATCGTTGGTAAAAAAGAGTCGTATATCATTGATCCCAAATTTTAGCATGGCGATCCTTTCGATCCCCAACCCAAAGGCAAATCCTGTTACCTCCTCTGGATCATAATTGACAAATTGGTAGATAGCAGGATCATTCATCCCTGACCCGAGGATCTCGAGCCAACCTGTGTTGGAACAGACACCACATCCTTTCCCCCTGCAGATTATACATTCGATATCCACCTCAGCGCTTGGCTCGGTAAAAGGGAAGAAGCTCGGTCGAAATCTCAATTTCGTCCTCTTCCCAAACATCTGCTGAACAAAAATAGTTAGCACCCCTTTCAGGTCAGCAAAAGTGATTCCCTTATCAACCAGAAGACCTTCAACTTGATGGAACATCGGTGAATGCGTTGGATCTGAATCGCACCGATATACCGCCCCTGGGCTGATGATCCGGACTGGCGGTCGCCTCTTCTCCATCGTCCTCACCTCAACAGGGGAGGTATGTGTTCTCAAGACCACATCTTCGGATACGAAGAAAGTGGCCTGCATCTCCCTCGCTGGATGACCTTTGGGGATGTTCAAGGCTTCAAAGTTATAGTAATCCAGTTCCACCTCTGGACCTTCAACAACTTCAAATCCGAGGCGGGAGAAGATATCAATGACTTCATCAAGGATTTGGGTGATGGGATGTCTCTTCCCCAACGGAAGGGTTCTTCCTGGAAGGGTCACATCGATCTTTTCTCTCTCCAAGGAGGTCTTCTTCTCCTTCTCTTTAATGAGCGAGAGGGCCTCTTCGATCTTCCCCTCCAACTCTTCTTTAACTTGATTGGCCCTCTTGCCTATCTCCTTTCGCTCTGCCTCTGGAAGTTTACTTAGGGATTTAAGGAGTTGTGTCAAACTCCCCTTTCTCCCCAATACCTTAATTCGAATCTCCGAGACTTCCTTCCAGGTGGAGGATTGAGATAACGCCTCCAATGTCTCTTGCTGAATTCTCTCCAGCTCTTCTTTCACAAACCCATTCCTCCTTCACCCCGCTGTTGATGAAAAGCAAGAAGGGGCAGTGAAGGCTCAATACACTATAAGGTCTTAGCCATCTCTGCAATCTTTGAGAAGGCCTGTGGATCGTTCACTGCCAAATCTGCGAGAATCTTACGGTCCAATTCTATATGGGCCTTCTTGAGTGCATCCATTAAACGGCTGTAGGAGATTCCATTGAGCCTTGCCGCTGCATTGATGCGTGTAATCCATAACCTTCTAAAATCCCTCTTTCTGGCCCTCCTATCCCGATAGGCATAAGCCAGAGCTCGATGGACCGCATCAACCGCTGTCCGATAGAGCCGACTCCTCCCTCCGACATAACCTTTTGCCATTTTCAGAATCTTCTTCCTTCTGTGCCTTGTCTTTGGTCCACCTTTCACTCGAGGCATTTCCAATTCTCCTTCCCAATATAAAATTTTCACTAAACGATTATCATTTTCCCTTAAAGGTAGGGAAGCAACCTCTTAATCCCACGGACATCCGCCTGATCAATGAACTTAGGAGTTCGAAGGAGACGTTTCCGGTTGGCCGATTTCTTTGTCAGGATATGACGGGCAAAAGCCCGTTTGGCCTTCAGTTTTCCCGTCCCTGTCTTTTTAAATCGCTTCGCTGCTCCACGATTGGTTTTTAATTTTGGCACATTATCCTCCTTTGATTATCCTGTTGTCTTTGAGGGTTGGAGAGGGGCAATCACCATTGTAAAATTTCTTCCCTCAAATTTGGGTGGCTGTTCAACCCTCCCAAATGCCTTTGTCTCCTCAGTGATCCGATTAAGCATGTTTCTTCCAAAATCAGGGTGGGTCAACTCCCTCCCCCTGAAAACAATGGTAACTTTGGTCTTATTCCCCTCTTTTAAAAATCTTTCAATATGCCGAAGCTTGAATTGAAAATCATGTTCTTCGGTCTTCGGTCTTAATTTCACCTCCTTAACATGGATCACCGCTTGTTTCTTCTTCGCATCATGGGCCTTCTTGCTCTGTTGATATTTAAATTTCCCATAGTCCATGATGCGACAGACAGGCGGATCTGATTTAGGTGAAACCTCCACCAGATCTAATTCATAGTTGGCAGAGGCTCTAAGGGCCTCTGCCAGCGGCAATATCCCCAACTGTTTACCCTCGGGATCGATAACCCTTACTTCCTTAGCCCGAATCTCCCTGTTAATCCTTACATCTTTGACGATAGACACCACCTCCTTCTCTGGTTATGCGCATAGCGCTTAAGGCTCTGCGTCTTCCTATAAGGTTGGATATTCAGATTTGACTATTTTTACAAACTCCTCCACCCCCATTGACCCAATCGTCTCCCCACTTCGCTTTCTTGGTGATATCGTTCCTTCTTTCTCTTCCCGATCCCCGATCACCAACATATAAGGGATCTTTTGAATCTGGGCCTCACGGATCTTGTACCCTAACTTCTCATTTCGAAAGTCCTTTTCCGCTCGAATCCCATTCTGAATTAATTGTTTGTAAATTTTTTCCCCATAAGGAATATGTCTATCTGTAACGGTTAAAAGGATTGCCTGAACAGGGGAAAGCCATACAGGAAAGGCCCCTGCGTAATGTTCAATCAATACTCCAATAAACCTCTCCATCGCCCCTAAGATGACGCGATGAAGCATAACAGGTCGGTGCTCCCTTCCATCCCTTCCAACATAGGTAAGATCGAATCGTTCGGGCATGGCAAAATCAACCTGGATGGTGGCACACTGCCATTTCCGATGAAGTGCATCCTTAAGTTTTACATCGATCTTGGGTCCATAAAAGGCCCCTTCCCCTTCATTTATTTCAAAGGTAAGTCCTTTTGATTCAAGCGCATGATAAAGGGCCTTAGTTGCATTTTCCCAATCCTCATCAGACCCGATCGACTTCTCAGGCCTTGTGCTCAGTTCTAATTCATACTCAAACTGAAATATCTTCATCACATCATCCACAAACTCGATGATAGCGCAAATCTCATCATTCAACTGATCAGGTCGACAGAGAATGTGGGCATCATCCTGAGTAAAGCCCCTCACCCTGAGCAGACCATGAAGCTCTCCGGATTGTTCATGTCGGTGGACGGTTCCAAGTTCAAAGTATCGTAGTGGAAGGTCTCGATAACTTCTAATCTTCGACTTATAAATGAGCATATGAGCTAAGCAGTTCATTGGCTTTATGCCATACTCCGAATCCTCAACTTTCGTAAAATACATCTTCTCTCGATAATTCTCATAATGTCCTGATCGCTTCCATAGGTCCAACCTCAGGAGTTGAGGGCCAATGACAATCTGATATCCTCTCTTTAGGTGCTCCTTCCTTTCAAAATCCTCTAAGATCGTCCTCAACATAGCGCCTTTAGGGTGGTAAATGACAAGCCCTGGCCCTACCTCTTCATGAATACTAAAAAGATCAAGGTCTCTACCCAACTTTCTGTGATCCCTCTTTCGAGCCTCTTCGAGCATGTGAAGGTATTCTTCCAACTGTTGAAGCTCGGGAAAGGCTGTGCCATAAATCCTCTGTAAAACCTGATTGCGAATATCTCCCCTCCAGTAAGTTCCAGAAACGCTTAAGAGTTTAAACCCTTTAATCCTCCCGGTTGAAGGAAGATGGGGGCCCTCACAAAGGTCAATGAAATTACCCTGCCGATAAAGTGAGACCTGGTCTGGAAGTTCCTCCAAGTGTTCAACTTTATAAGTCTCTCCTAATTGGCTAAAAGTCTTTATTGCCTCCTCTTTCGAAACAACTTTTCGAATAAAAGGGATATCCTCCTCAATAATCTCAAGTGCCCTTTTTTCTATTTTTTCGAGATCCTGTGGGGTAAAGGTTCGTTCATAATCAAAATCGTAATAAAAACCTGTATCAGTCGAGGGACCGAATGTAAGTTTGACATTTGGGAAGAGTTCCTTTACAGCCTGAGCCATGATGTGAGCAGCAGAGTGGCGCAGTATCTCAAGCCCCTTTTTTGAATGGATAGAAATGAATGAGATAGAAGTATCTTTCTCAATGGTTTGGGAGAGGTCGACAAGCCTGCCATTGATTTGGGCTGCTACCGCCTCTTTGTCTGAAAACTCAATGATTTTACTTCCTCTGGGAACTACCTTTTGGGTACCATCTGGGAGTTGAATTTTTACTTGCCCTTCCATCCTTCTTCCAAAGGTTTGGATTTGAAGCGGAAAGAGGCATCATCCATAATTAAAAATGAATGATGCCTCTTCCAAATGGATCACTTAAAATAATTGTCTCTTCAGTAAGTTATATTCCACTTTTTAATAAGTTGGTTTCAATGGTAGGCACGTGGGGATTTGAACCCCAGACTTCTACCGCGTCAAGGTAGCGCTCTCCCCCTGAGCTACGTGCCTTCAAACCTCCTTTCTAAAAACGTTGTATCTATAACTGTTTTTTAAATTATTGTCAAGAAAATTCTTAAGTTACCCTTCTATGCCCTGAATACTAATTCCTCTTTCTTACTATCGAAGTCTACTGTAATGGTATCGCCCTCTTTAAACTTCCCTTCCAAGATCTTTAAAGCGAGACGATCCTGAATCTCCTTCTGAATCACCCTCTTAAGAGGTCGCGCTCCATAGGCAGGATCAAATCCTTCTCTGGCAAGCCACTCCTTTGCCTTTTCAGTCATTTTGAGTTGGATTCTCCGCTCTAAAAGCCTCTGTTCCAATTTCTTGACCTGTATCTCAACTATCTCCTTAATCTCTTCCAGACCAAGGCCATGAAAGATAATCAACTCATCAATTCGATTCAAAAATTCAGGTTTGAAGTGAGCCCTGACTGCATCCATCACCCTGCGCTTCATCTCCTCGTAGTCCTTCTCTCCTAAATCTGTAATCCATTGGCTTCCAATATTGGAAGTCATTATGACCACCGTATTTTTGAAATCGACTGTCCTCCCATGGCCATCTGTTAATCTTCCGTCATCTAAGATTTGGAGAAGGAGGTTGAAGACCTCGGGATGGGCCTTCTCAATCTCATCCATCAAAACGATTGAATAGGGCCTTCTCCTGACCGCTTCGGTAAGATAACCGCCTTCTTCATAGCCTACATAGCCAGGAGGAGCGCCGATTAGTCGGGCCACCGAATGTTTCTCCATATATTCTGACATATCGATTCTCACCATCGCCTGTTCATCGTCAAAAAGAAACTCAGCCAGAGCACGAGCCAGTTCTGTTTTCCCAACCCCTGTTGGCCCCATGAAGATGAAGGAGCCAATCGGGCGATTTGGATCCTGAATCCCCGCCCTTGCCCTTCGCACAGCATTGGAAACCGCAACAATGGCATCCTCCTGTCCCACGACTCTCTGTTTCAACCTCTCCTCCATGTGTATGAGTTTCTCAACTTCCCCTTCTAACATCTTTGAGACAGGAATGCCTGTCCACTTCGAGACCACCTCAGCCACATCCTCCTCATCCACTTCCTCTTTAAGCATCTTTCCTTCCTTCTGGAGGATGGCCAGTCTCTCCTCCTCCTGTTTCAACTCCTTCTCAAGATGGGTCATCTCTCCATATTGAAGTTCTGCCAATCTCGAATAGTCTGCCTCCCTTTCTGCCTCCTTCATCAATTGTCTGGTATTCTCCATCTGCTCCTTCAACTGCTGGATTCGGGAGATGGCTCTCTTCTCATTCTCCCATCTTGCCCTCTTCTCCTGAACCTCACTTTTCAGTTCAGCCAACTCTTTCTCAAGCCTCTTCAGTCGTTCCATTGAGGCCCTATCCTTCTCCTTTTTTAAGGCCTGACGTTCAATCTCCAATTGCATCACCTTCCGTTGAACCTCATCAATCTCCATGGGAACGCTATCGATCTCAATCCTCAATCTCGAGGCTGCCTCGTCGATCAGGTCTACTGCCTTATCGGGGAGGAATCTATCTGAGATATATCGATGGGAGAGCATTGCAGCGGCAATGAGTGCTGAATCTTTAATCTTCACCCCATGATGGACTTCATATCGTTCTTTTAACCCCCTCAAGATGGCAATCGTATCCTCCACAGAGGGTTGAGCCACATAGATCGGTTGAAATCTGCGCTCAAGGGCTGCATCTTTCTCTATATACTTTCGATATTCATTGAGTGTGGTGGCCCCGACACACTTCAACTCCCCTCTGGCCAGAGCAGGCTTCAACATATTGGAGGCATCAATTGCGCCCTCCGCAGCCCCTGCTCCCACTAAGGTGTGGAGTTCATCTATAAAAAGGATGATGTTTCCTGCAGCCGCAGTGATCTCTTTTAGGACCGCCTTCAACCTTTCTTCAAATTCTCCTCTGAATTTGGCCCCGGCAATCAGTGCCCCTAAATCAAGTGCAATCAATCTTTTATTTTTTAAAGTTTCAGGGACATCCCCCTTCACGATCCTCTGGGCTAATCCCTCTACAATGGCTGTCTTCCCGACCCCTGGTTCTCCAATGAGAACAGGGTTATTTTTTGTCCTCCTCGAAAGCACCTGAATGACACGACGAATTTCGTCGTCCCTACCGATGACAGGATCGAGTTTTCCCTTTCGAGCTTCTTCGGTGAGATCTCTGCTGTAACGTTTTAAGGCCTGATACTTCTCCTCTGGATTCTGATCTGTGACTCGATGGGGTCCTCGAATCTCTTTCAAGACCCTAAAAATGGCATCTCTATTCACTCCATTTCTTTGAAGGATCTGAAAAGCAGACCCTCTCTTCTCATCTGCTATTGCAATTAGGAGATGCTCGGTGGAGAGGTACTCGTCCATCAACCTCTCTGCTTCCTTCCAGGCCATATTAAAGATTTCATTTAGCCTGCTTGAAAGATAGACCTGAACTGCTCCGGTTACCTGAGGAATTCGGGAAAGTTCACTTTCAAGTTGAGAGGCAATCAAATTGGGGTTAGCCCCCAATTTTTGAAGGATGGGAATAACTATCCCCTCCTTCTGCTCAATTAGTGCTAATAAAAGATGTTCAACATCTATCTGTTGATGATGCTTCCTTTCTGCAATGGCCTTTGCACCCTGGAGGGCTTCTTGAGCCTTTAGGGTAAATTTATCTAAATTCATCTTACTCTACACCTCCTCTTTTTTGTTACCTCTAAAATAACCATCCATTTAGGTTTTTTCAAATAAAAAATTAAACCTAATTCTCGAAAATTTTTATAATTTATTGAAATTAAAAGATATTTTAAAAAATCCTTCATTTTTTAAGTTTTTAAGATTTCTGACAGTTTGAAGAATTCTTCAATTGAGAATGTCTCTGGTCTCCTCTGGGGATTCAGATTTGCCCTTATCATCCTCTCCTCAATGTTACCGGGTAGAGGAAGGCCTGAATATTTTAAACCATTTATAATGGTCTTGCGACGGTAGTTAAAACAGCCCTGAACAACTTGTTTAAACCAGCCTTCCTCTTTTAAATCGACCAACGGGCTTTTTCTCCATCTTATCCCTACCAGTGCAGAGTCAACTTTTGGAGGAGGAAAGAAGGCAGTGTGTTTGATGAAAAAAAGGATTGAAACCTCTGAAACACTCTGGACAAAGATCGAAAGGGGACCATATTCCTTACTTCCTGGAGTGGCAATGAGCCTTCGAGCTACCTCCTTTTGAAGCATTAGAGTAAGGGAGGAAAATTTTTCCCTCTCCTCAATGAACCTGAAGAGAAGTGGAGTTGAGATCTGGTAGGGTAGGTTCGAAACTACCTTTATGGGTCTTCCTGCTTGTTGATAGAGAGATGAAAAATCATATTTGAGCACATCCGTCTCGATGATTTCTAAGTTTGGAATCCCCTCAAATTTAATTCTCAATTGTTTCACCAATTTTGGATCGATCTCAATCGCAATCACCATTTTTGCCTTCTGGAATAAAGCGGAGGTAATCTCCCCGTGGCCAGGTCCAACCTCTAAAACAACATCCTCCTTTTGGATCTTTGCTGAACGGATGATTTTGTTTAAGATGTTTCTGTCCACCAGAAAATGTTGGCCCAATCTCTTCTTTGGAAAAAGGCCATATTGCCTCAATTCATCTCGTTTATAAACCATAGGTCTGCATCATTCATTTCAAGGGAAAGGCTAATGCCTTGCCCTACAATGTTCGGATATGAATGAAAAAATCAAATATTTTTATCAGAGGTTTATTTGCTATAAAATCCCTCTTTAAAGCGGAAGATTTGAAAATGCATTAAGGGAAAAATCTGACCGAATTCCACGTCTGAGATATTCATATCCCAAAACTCCCACCATGGCTGCATTATCTGTACAGAAATGAGGCGAAGGGATATAGACCCTTATCTTATGATCCGAGGCTTCTTCTACCATCCTCTTCCTTAGAAGTTGATTTGCAGCCACCCCTCCTGAGAGGACTACACTTTTTAAACCCTGTTGTCTAACCGCTTGAAAAGTTTTTCTTATTAAAACATCTACAACCGCCTCCTGAAAGCTTGATACAATATCGGAGATAAAATTCTTGGGATACCCTCCAACTGGTTCAGGATGGGCCCTAAGATAATTGACCACAGCGGTCTTAAGCCCACTGAAACTGAAATCAAGAGAGTCTTTCCCGAGCGTAGCCCTCGGAAACCGGATGGCCTTGGGATTCCCTTCTCTCGAGAGTTTATCGATAATCGGCCCGCCTGGATAACCGAGGCCTAAGAATTTTGCCACCTTATCAAAGGCCTCCCCTGCTGCATCGTCTCGTGTCTGACCCAATCTCTTATAATTGCCAAATCCATCTACTCTAAAGAGTGCAGTGTGTCCTCCAGAGACGACCAATCCGATATATGGAAATCTTGGCCTCTTTTCGAGAAAAATCGCTGAAAGATGGGCTTCGAGATGGTTGATACCAACAATAGGAATACCCGTGGCAAATGCAATCGATTTAGCAAATGAAAGGCCAACCAAAAGCGACCCTACCAACCCTGGCCCCTGTGTGACAGCGATTCCATCGATTTCCTTCAGTGTTATGCTTGCTCTCTCCAGGGCCTCCCTCACTATGGGAACAATCATTTCGATATGTTTTCTTGAAGCAAGCTCCGGAACAACCCCTCCATACTTCTGGTGAACATCAACCTGTGAAGAAACCAGATTGGAAAGGACCTTCCTTCCATTTAAAACAACCGCTGCACTGGTATCGTCGCAGGAGGTCTCAATGGCTAAGATTCGCATAGCACTCCTTACTCATCTTCATTTAGAATAGAAAATACATCAAAAAGGAAAGATATTCCGGGAAGAGAAATTGTCTTCATCAAATCTTTGTCAATAGGCAGGCAAGAACCATGGGTAATGGTATTAGTTCCCGTCTCAATGGGTCAAGGGACAATCCAAGGGCCTCAAGAGTAAAAGCACCCAAAAGGACACTGTCCCCCTCCTCTCCAAAAATCACATCGGCGACACCGATCCTCTCTCCATATTTAAAGAGAGCCCCTCCCTTCTTTCTGACAATCTTTGTCCCATTTGCCAAACGAAATTCTTGTTCAGTCAATGGTTTGATTCCTAAACTCTCAAGGATCGGGGTCGGAATCACAGAATAAATAGCCCCTGAGTCAATTAAAAACTCAACCTTTACTGTCACCTCTGGGCTGGCAGGATTTCCTACTTCAATCTCTATGACTGTTAATCCCATCTTAAACTCCTCTTAAAAGAATCTGACAATTTGTAAAGAAACTCAATCCAGAACAAATCTTATTATAAAGACAGATACCATTTTTCGCAATTTTAAAGAATTTAAATTTGTAACCCCTCACTCAACTGTTTAATTTTTGAATTGAGGTCCCTGAAAAATCTAAGAATTTTTCAAACCTCCAATGTTAACCCTTCAACTCTTTTGAATCACTTATCTCAAAAAGAGAATGGGATCAATGGGTTTATTATTTCTTCTTATTTCGAAGTGAAGATGGGGGCCTGAGGCCCTGCCTGTTTTTCCTACCTTTCCGATAATCTGTCCTCTTTCAACCCACTCCCCTTCCTCAACTAAATTGACCTGGTTATGGGCATAGATGGTGACGTATTCCTTGGAATGGCGAATGATAATAAGGTTTCCATAACCCTTAATCGTGTTACCTGAATAGATCACCCTCCCAGCATTTGAGGCCTTAATCGGTGTTCCAACAGGAGAAGAAATGTCAATTCCCATGTGCCTTCTGGTTTCTGTTTCATCGAAGGCATCCGAAAGACTCCCTTCAACAGGCCAGATGAAGTCTAATTTTTTATAGGCAACTCTCTTCTCCTCATAAGGTCCCATAACAATATCATCAATGTAGACCTCAACCTTTAAAACCTTATTGGCTCCTGGAATAAAAATTCTCTGTCCGACCTGAATTCTACTGTTATCCATAATACCATTGATACGGGCAACTTCCTTGATATCGACCCCATATGTTTTGCAGATTCGATAAAGGGTTTGATGCCTTTTTACAATATGATAAACTCCTTTCGTCTCTAAGGGAGGAGGTCTTTCAACTGAAACTCTATGTCTCGCGCACCCCTGGGCGATGAGAATTACAAATAGGAATAAAACATAAAGCCCTTTGATTAACATAGTATAATGTTCATTTAAAGATCTCTTTGAAGGACTTTTTCAGAACTCTCTTTAATGTTCATTCGCTTTCCCATCCATATCTACCTATCAACTTCACAAATCTGCATCCCCCTAAATCCTCTTTTTTCAAACCCTCTTCAGTCTTTGTTACCCGAATTAAATCCTGAACATAGGCATCTCCTACAGGAATCACTAACCTTCCTCCCATTGCCAGTTGATCAATTAAGGATTGGGGGATATTAGGAGCCCCTGCTGTAACGATGATTGCATCAAATGGGCTAACTTCAACCCATCCCAGGGTTCCATCAAAAATTTTTATTTCGAAATTGTAATATCCCAATCGATATAGTAACTCCCTTGCACGAATGGCCAGGGAACGAATTCTCTCAATAGAAAAGACCTTTTCAGCCAATTCTGCTAAAATGGCTGTCTGATATCCAGAACCTGTTCCAATCTCCAAGACCTTCTCTTTTCCCTTCAACAACAATGCCTCAGTCATCAGGGCGACCATATAGGGCTGGGAGATTGTCTGTTTCTCTCCAATGGGAAGTGGATGGTCGCTGTATGCCTGGCCCTGAAGGGCCTCTTCCACGAAGAGGTGACGGGGAACTTTTTTCATCGCCATAATGACCCTGGGGTCTTTTATCCCCCTGGCAACAATCTGCTCCTCTACCATCTTCAATCTTGCCTTCGAATAATCGATCGCCCTCTCCTTGGCCATGGGATTTCATTCATCCAGGGTCTTGGCTTTTCTCTTTAGTTCGTTGAGGACATTTAGGGCCTCAAGAGGAGTTAGACGGTTTGGATCGATCATTTCTAATTCAAGACGAATGGGATCCGGCTGAGAAAAGAGAGATGGTTGGATGGGGCGTCCCTTTTCCTTATCCAATCTTTTGCTCATCGCAATCTTTGGCCTCCCCATTGCGTCCAGTTCTCCCTTCTCTAAATTTGAAAGGATCTCTTTGGCTCGATCAATCACCTTCTGGGGAAGGCCTGCAAGCCTTGCCACTTGAATCCCATAACTACGGCTTGAACCTCCTTCAACAATCTTTCGGAGAAAGATAATCTCATTGGCCCACTCCCTTACTGCAACATTGTAATTCTTAACTCTCTCCTTTGTCAGAGCCAATTCTGTCAACTCATGATAATGAGTTGCAAAAAGGGTTTTCGGCCTAAGCGCAGGGTGGTCATGGAGATATTCAGCAACTGCCCAGGCAATGCTTAACCCATCAAAGGTGCTCGTCCCCCTGCCAATCTCATCCAATAAAACAAGACTTCTTGAGGTGGCCTGGTTTAAAATACGGGCTGTCTCCATCATTTCCACCATAAAAGTACTCTGACCTCTAATGAGATTATCCATGGCCCCAATCCTTGTAAAGATTCTATCCACGACCCCTATCCGAGCCTCCCTGGCAGGGACGTAGCATCCCATCTGTGCCATCAGTACAATGAGGGCCACCTGTCTAATGAAGGTGGATTTGCCGGCCATATTGGGACCTGTGATAATGAGGATTTGATGATCCTTCGTGTCCATCTGAACATCGTTCGGAACAAACCTTTCAGGAAGATCCATCCTCTCAAGGACTGGATGCCTTCCATCACGGATCACAATCTCATCCCCATCATCCACGATGGGCCTCTCATAGTGGTATCGGTCTGAAACCTCCGCCATGGCAGATAGGACATCGAGCACCGCAATGGCTGATGCAGATCGCTGAAGCCTTGTTGCCTCCTCGGAAACCCTTCTACGAATCTCCTCAAAGAGCCTGTATTCCAATTGACAGATAGCCTCCTCTGCCCCTAACACCTTTGTTTCAAATTCCTTGAGTTCAGGGGTGATAAACCGCTCTGCATTGACCAAGGTCTGTTTTCTTATATAATGTGGCGGGACAAGGTGAAGATTGCTTTTTGTAACCTCGATATAATATCCAAAGACTTGATTGTATCGAACCTTTAGAGATGAAATCCCTGTCTTTCTTCTCTCCTCTGCCTCAAACTCAAGGATCCAGGATTTCCCCTTCTTCCCAATTTCTCTCAGTTCATCAAGTTCCTGATTGTAGTTGGCTTTGATAATTCCTCCCTCTTTTAGGGTCACGGGTGGGTGGTCAACGATGGAGGATTCGAGCAACTGGTATAGGTCATTAAAATCATCTATTTCTGAGAGAGATTCTTTAATGATCGGAGCAAAGAATGGTTGAAATTTGGCTTTTAAAACAGGCAGGTTCTTAATTGAATCCCTTAACCCAACCAGGTCCCTGGGATTTGCATGTCCGAGGAAGATTCGGGAGGTCAACCTTTCGATGTCCTGGATCTCCCTTAAGAGTTCCCTTACCTGTTTCCTCTCAACTTTCTTCTCTTTGAGTTCTCCAACTCCTTCCAGGCGACGGTCAATTTCCCGAGTGTCCAGAAGTGGGTAATTTAGCCATTGCCTGAGCATTCGACTTCCCATCGGGGTTACGGTCTGATCGAGCACCCAGAAAAGGGAACCCTTAGAGCCCTGTTCGAAGAGCGATTGGGTCAGTTCCAAATTTCTCTTCGTCACCTCGTCGATGACCATAAAATCCTGAACTTGATAAAAATGGATTTCTCGAATATAAGAGACGGGTCTTTTCTGGTTTTCCTCTGCATAACGTAGGACCATTTCAGTGGCGAAGGCAGCAAATGGAAACTTTTTAAGATTTTCTCCTCCTTCGATACGGGTTAGGCAGGTAAAGGAATCAAATCGAGAATCTTCTAAGAAATTAATCAATCCATCTCCAAAACTCTTTTTAAATCTCTCAAAAGAAGGATGGCCTTGAAAGGATTTGAGGGATAATACCTCTTTGGGCTCATTTCTTAATGCCTCGCTCAGAAAAGTTTCAAATCCAGAGACCTGACAGGTCTTCAATTCCCCTGTCGAAATGTCAATGAAGGCGAGACCGAAGACCTCTCCTTCTGCACAAAACCCCATTAAATAGTGGCTCTCCCCTTTGCCCAAATGGATGGCATCGGTTGCAAGACCAGGTGTAAAGACCCGTACCACTTCCCTTTTAACGATCCCCTTAGCAAAGCGCGGATCTTCAACCTGATCACAGAGGGCAACTTTATACCCCTTCTGAAGGAGTTTTGAGATATATGTCTCAGCAGAAAAATAAGGAACTCCACACAGTGGAACGCTATCCTGTTGGCTCTTATCTCTGGAGGTCAATGCGATGTTAAGTTCTTTTGAGGCAATTCTGGCATCCTCAAAGAACATCTCATAGAAATCACCCATTCGGAAAAAGAGGATGGAATCAGGATATTGACTTTTGATCTGAAGGTATTGCTTTATCATAGGGGTAAGGGATTTGGGAGTCATGCTAAAGATAATCTAACAAAATCTTTAAAGGTTGTAAATTGGAAGAATGTAATCTTTTTCAACCCCAGATAATAGAGATAATCTCAAGGCAGGGTATAAATAAAAAAAGCGCCGGCATAAAATGCCGACGCTTTTAGTCGTCTAAGTCTTCAATATATAACTTATGAACCTGAGCTCATCATCATCGTGGCTCCAATACCTGCAGATGCACAACTGCTTGTAGTAGTGGACTTTTTAAGATATTCCTCCCTCCACACCCGGTCAGCAAGCACAGCAAATCTCGCCGCATAGGCATCCATCTCTTCTTTCATGGTGGTAACCACTTCCTCTGCTCCTGGATGAGTAAAGTAGGGACGAGTTTCTTCAATCACCTCTCTGTATCGCTCAGGGTTATCAATGATCATACAGGGCCTAAGATGATTCTCATTGTGTGGCTGCCTTTTTCGGATAGCCCTAAAGAGGGGACTATTGAGTGCCTCAGCCAAAGAGACGTCCTTTATATTATGCATTGCCACATGGGTATAAACACAGGGCTCCACATCCCCATTGGCATTGATATGGAAATATCTCCTCCCTCCGGCAATACAGCCCTGCACATGTGGACCATCATTCCAAAAATCGAGGATGAACATGGGTTTGGTTCTCCTGAAATATTTGACCTGTTTTCTGAGGTGATTTCGTTGTTCTGGTGTGACCATCAGGTTGATATCGCCCTGCCCATTGACAGGAAGGTAAAGAAAATACATCTGGGCTACAATTCCTTTTTTCAAGAGCATATCAATCCATTCTTCAGAGGAGACCACATAGACATTATCCTTCGTTACAGTTGCTGAGGCTCCGAATAGAACATGAGCCTCCCTTAGATGATCCATCGCCTCCATGATCTTTTTAAAGACCCCAGGGCCTCTCCATCTATCTGTTTCTTCCTCATAACCTTCACAACTCACTACCACCATTGCATTTCCTAAATCCCTGATCCTTTCTGCCTTCTCCCTCGTCATCAAGGTCCCATTGGTGTATACCTGAAAAAAGATCTGTGGATGCTCCTCAATCATCTGAAAGAGATGCGGATAGATAAAAGGCTCTCCTCCAAGCACAGTTACAAAATGAAGGCCGATCTCCATACATTCTTTTAGGATTCTTTTGACAAGGTCATAAGGTAACCCTGGATGCCTCTGGTACCCCAGAGTATAGCATCCCTTACATCTCAAATTACATTGCCAGGTAGGGCTAAGAATCATCACAAATGGAGGTCGAAAACCATATTCTTTCTCAAACTGATCTCTTTTTTTATTGCCTAAAAACCAGGCATTGTGGAAAAGGGTGTTGAAAACAATCGCCCTGTTTTTTGGAGGAAGATATTCAAGGATTCCTCGAAAAAATTTTTTGGCAGGGTGTTTTGGGTCCTTAAGATATGCCCTGATTCCCCGGATTGCCCCCAAGATTTCCTGATCCGAAGTTAGCCGTTCTGCCAGATAGGTCAATTGAACTAACCTCTCATCCGAAACCCTGTTTAGGAGTTCAACAATCATCTTAGAGGCTTGGTACCCAGAAAAATTTTGAATCTGCTCTGTAAATCCCATCTCTCTCCTCCTGCTAAGATTCTTTCAGCCTTGTATCGCTGTCCAAAACCCCAAAATGGCAATTGCAATCCCCACCACCAACTCATTAATTAAGTTGCCATTTATGGTGAAGGAAGCAATGATAAGCCAAATTCCTAAAAGGCCAATAAACCAGTTACGCCACATCAAAACAATTTTTAGAGCAATTTCTATACCACAAATGTTTTTTTAAATATGTGGATTATTATTAAAACCTCTTTAATATCATATACTTATAATCTATCTAAAAACTTAGGTCTATTGGTTGGGGGAAAATAATTCTATATCTGAGAATTTTCCCTTCGCAGTTTAAAAGGTGAGGAAATTGGTTTTTAAAAACAGGGTATTAGATGCGAACATTTTTTTCGCATTTTTATGCCTTTTTAACGCAATTTTCTTTAATTTACAATAATTGTAAGGTCGAGGAAACCTTATAAGGATTTAAAAGGAAAGATGTCACCGTTTCTAAGTCGAAGGTTCAAAGATGAGATTTTTTACCTCCTTAGTGACTCTCTAATCTGCCTGACATCAATTTTATGCTTTCGAATAAGATTCTGAAGTTGTCTTCGATCCATCTTAACATCGATGGCTGTCTTTGTAATGTTTCCCATATTTCTTCTCAAGGCCTCATCTAAGAAAGCCCTTTCTATCTCATCCTCCGCCTTTCGCCTTAATTGCCATTTTACCTTTTTCAACTCTTCGCTATCTTTTGGAATCAGGTGAGTGGGGAATATTTTCTCACCTCTTATCTCTGGAGGGAGATGCTCTAAATCGATTCTATTCGATTGTGTAAGAAGGATTGTTCGAAGGACCAAATTTTCCAGCTCCCTCACATTTCCTGGCCAGGAATAGTTTTTTAGGGCCTCAATTGCCTTTTCGGAAAACTCAAGTTGTCTTCCCTTTGCCTCTTTCCTATATTTTTCAAGAAAGTGTGAGACCAAAAGTGGGATATCCTCCTTACGTTCCCTCAGGGGTGGAAGTTTGATGTGAACAACGTGGAGACGGTAATATAAGTCCTCTCTGAATTCCCCTGAATCGACCGCACCCTTTAGATCCCGATTGGTTGCGGTAATAAACCGAACATCGACTTCGATCTGCTCCGTCCCCCCTATCCGCATAAATGGATGACCTTCCATAGCCCTCAATATCTTGGCCTGTAGTTCCTTGGGCATCTCCCCGATTTCATCAAGGAAAAGGGTCCCCCGGTGAGCCAGTTCGAAACTTCCAACCTTCCTTCTTCCTGCCCCTGTAAAGGCCCATTTCTCATGGCCAAAGAGTTCACTTTCTAAGAGTTCCCTCGGAATGGCAGAACAGTTGACCACAATGAAGGGGAAACCTGCTCTGGGGCTGTTAAGATGGATTGCCCTTGCTACCAATTCCTTTCCAGTCCCGCTCTCCCCTTCAATCAAGACCGTTGCCTTACTGTCGGCGATCTGACGAACAACCTCCATCACCTCTTGGATCTTCGGGTGCTTGCTTACAATCGTATCCACCCCATAGAGGGCCTTGATCTCCTCTTTCAGTTTTCGATTTTCATTCACGAGGTCTGCCTGCCTAAGAGCCTTCTCAATGATCAACCTAACCTCCTCCATCTTGATTGGCTTAAGAAGGTAGTCAGTTGCCCCTTCCTTCATCGCTGAAACTGCAGATTCAATTGTTCCATAGGCAGTAATTAGGATCACAGGGACATCGGCTCTAAGCCTTCTCACTTCGTGCAGTAAACTTATCCCATCCCTCTCAGGCATCTTCATATCCGTAAGGATGAGATTGATATCATTCTCTCTAAATAGGCGAAGGGCCTCCTCTCCATCCTTGGCCAGAACTACCCTGTACTGATCCTGAAGGTTTAGTTCAAGGATTCGCCTCATTCTTTCTTCGTCTTCGGCAATAAGAATAGTGGGTTTCATCTTTTAGCCTTCTGCCTCAAGTGGAAGTGAGACCATAAATGTGCTTCCACTTTTTTCTTCTTCTACCAGAACGATCTCTCCCCCATGCTGTGTGATAATCCTATGGGCAATAAAAAGTCCAAGCCCAGTCCCCCCCTCTTTGGTGGTAAAGAAGGGTTCAAAGATCCTTGTCCGAATTTCCTTGGGAACCCCTCTTCCTGAATCACTAAAACTTACCATAACTTTATCTCCCCTATTCTCCCCAACCGAAATTCTTAGCACGCCTCCTTGAGGCATGGCCTCTAAGGCGTTGATGCAAAGGTTCATAAGGGCCTGCCTGACCTGATCCGCATCTGCCTTAACCCAGATCGGCTTCTGGGGGAAATTTTTCTGAATCTCGACATGGTGGGTGTGAGCCTGGGGAGAAATAAGAATCAAAGTCTTTTCTAAAATCTCCAGGAGGTTACACTCTGCCATCTTTGGCTCTTTGGGTTTTGAAAAGTCAAGAAAGGTATTGATCAGGCCATCGATCCTCTTTGACTCCTCAATGATATATTCCATCATCTCCGCTTTGATCTTTGGATCCTCGTGTTTCTGTAACGTCTCAACAGATCCAGTAATGATCCCCAATGGATTTCTAATCTCATGTGCAATTCCAGCGGCCAACTCTCCAATTGCAGCCATTTTCTCTGCCTGCATGATCTGTCGGTCTTTTAAACTCATCTCCCTGTAGGCAAGGGTTCTTGAGAGCGCCAATGTCGTCTGATTTGAAAAGGCCTCGATAAGTTCCAGTTCCTCAACCGTGTAATCTTTCTGAGACCTTTTACCACCCAACAGGAGAAAGCCCAACAACTTTCTCTTAAGGATAAACGGAGAGGCAACCGCCCATCCTCTTTCTATGAGGAGGACAATCTCTTCTCGATTTCCTGTTTCCTCTCGGAGGTGTTCGAGGTCAATCGCCCTCCCACCCAACAGGATTCGCTTTATAAAAGGGTGATTAGATGAGAATCTAATCCCCTCTTGAGTAGGGATGCCAAAAATCATCTGATATTCATTCACTTCACTTTTAAGGAAAAAGAAGGCAAGGGCACTGACATGGAGGGTCTGATCGATAAATTCCACCGTCTTTTTAGCCACCTCGTCGAGATCTACAAGTTCTGTCAGGGTTCGGCTGAACTCTGTAAGTTTTGTTCGAAAACGGACCCTCTCCATATAAAAATACTTGTCAATCCAGTCCCCTACTTTCCTCTGGATCGGTCTGAACATAAAGACCAATACCAAGATGAGAGCCGATTCCACGACAATAGACCTTCCATATGCCTTTTGAGAGATTGCCTCTCCAATATTTTTAATAAAGAGAATGTAGATCGCTAAGATCAAAGCAGATACAGAAGAATAAACAATCCCTCCCCTTATGATCAGATGAATGTCCAAAAGCCTATACTTGATCAAGGCGATGGCAAAGAAAATGCTCACCAGGATTGAATAAAGGCTTGCAAGAAAGAAGAGAGGCCAGCCCAATTTGAGAAAATGGTTGCAGAGGTGGATGACCGTTCCAACAATGGCCATGGAGATCATGCCAAAGATCAGGTATTTGATTTGAAGTTTCTGTTTCGTAATCTTTGTTCGTCGAAGGGACTGAAGTAGATTCCTGATCCCCCAGTAGATGCAAATCCCTGAAAAAAGGGCAACCCATCCAATAAAGATTAAGAAGATTATGGGCTCTTCGAACTGGAGGCCATAATAGAAAACATTGCTTAGGTCTTTAAATCTCTGAATGTCAATCCGGAAGATAGAAAAGAAAGAAATCAGGCTGGCAACTGGAATGAGAGAGAGAATGAAAAACCTCTTTCCCCTTGCCCAAGGAGTCTGTATCTTCAAAGGGAAAACGAAAGAGAAATAGAGGAAAAAGAGAGGAGCCAGAACCAATCCAATAAAAATAATCCTCACCCCTAAGATGGCATTTGCTGGATTGAGGCTGTTGATCATGATGAGTTCACCCAGATTCCATGTGGCAAAAGAGAGGACAAAACAACCAAAGACCTGGTGCGCAATATCTCTTGGTTTGCTGGATATAACGATTAAGCAGATGGTGAGGTTCATAGTGAAGGCAAGGGCAGAAGGGAGGGCTAAGATGTTCATCATTCCAACCTATTTAAAAATGGCTTTAATTTCTAACTTCAAACGATTTTCATTATACCACAAAAATCATCTCTATTGAAATTCCATTGAAAATCATCTATTTTGGGTGGTGGTTATCTCTCTTAGTGGGAGGTTTTTTGAAAAGTACTACGATTAAAAAAATTAAGTATTGGTGTGGAGATTGGCTGAGCAATCTCTTTCTCACTTACTCGATCCTGGTTTTTAAACTCATTCCTTTTAAAAGTCTCTATTATCTTGCAAAGATAATGGGGGCGACTGCTTTTTACCTCATTGGAAAATATAGACATCGGGTAATAAATAACCTTTTAATAGGTTTTGGAAAAGAAAAATCCCTCAACGAACTCCAAAGACTTGCCAGAGAAGTCTTTTATCATTTTACCCTAACTCCTCTGGAAACCCTCTATTTTGTCGCAAATGCCCATAGGGCTGAAAGATTGATCAAAAATATACAAATCGAAGGTAGAAGCTATTTAGACGGGGCTTTGGCAAAAGGAAAAGGGGTGATCGGCCTTGGCGCCCATCTGGGGTCCTTCACCCTCCTTGGAACAAGACTGGCGATAGAAGGCTATCCATTCAATATCGTCATCAATGAGGGTAATTTCCCAAATTTATCAAAACGTCTTGCTCGGTATCAAAAGATACTGGGTCAAAACCCATTTTCTCCCCGAAGAAATGTCTCCATGATTAAAAATTCTTTAAACTGTCTTAAGCGAAACGAGATTCTTTACCTCATCGCAGATGAACAACAAAGACGAGGAGGGATCCCTGTCCAATTCTTTGGTCAGGAGGCCTACACCCCATCTGGCCCAGCCATCTTTTCAATTAAAACTGGAGCACCTATCCTTCCGATGTTTATCATAAGGGAAGGTGGACTTCCTTTGAGGCTTGTAATCAATTCTCCTGTTGAAATAGAACTATCTCTTGATGAGAAGAAGGATATTGAGAAATTGACCGCTCAATTTACAAAAGTGATTGAGGAAACAATCCACAAATATCCTGAACAATGGGCCTGGCTCAATCGCCGCTGGAAATTACCCTATATAAGAAGAGAACTCTTAAAAAGTATTTAAAATGTAATGCTTTTGCTGTTTGAAAATCTTTTTAAAATCCCTCCCGACCTCCCTTTGTTAAAGGTAGGAAATAGCGTTTTCCCCCCTTTGGCAAAGGGGGATCAAGGGGGATTTTTTTCAGAGATCTCAAAAGGTTTTCTTGACAGTTTGGAAAAGGAGGGATAATATTTGAATTCAATGGAAGATCTTATCTTAAAAAGGCTTGATGAATCCATCGAAGTAAAAAGGCATTTTTTTAGGGAGAACTTACCAAAACTCATCCAAGTGATCCAGTTAATCAGTCAAACGTTCCAATCAGGGAACAAACTCTTCTTCTTTGGAAATGGAGGCAGTGCTGCCGATGCCCAGCATCTGGCTGCTGAATTTGTTAATAGATATGCCATGGACAGGCCTCCCCTTCCTGCCATTGCCCTTACCACTGATACCTCCATCCTCACAAGCGTCTCCAACGATATGGGTTTCGATGAGGTCTTCTCCAAACAACTCATCGCCTTAGGGAGAAAAGGGGATGTAGCCATCGGGATTAGTACAAGCGGAAACTCCCCCAATGTGATTAGGGCCTTTGAAGTGGCCAAAGAGTTGGGGATGAAAACAGTGGCGATTACGGGAAATGATGGTGGAAAACTTGCAAGTATATCAGACCTTTCCCTCATTGTATCTTCTACCAGTACACCAAGAATTCAAGAGACCCATATTTTAATTGGACACCTCCTCTGTGAAATGGTGGAGCAGATTCTTTTTTCAAAAAAAGACCCCTGAAGTTTGTATGAAGAAGTATGAGATGAAATCTCTTAATCTCAATCAGGTTAAATGGACCTCCTTAAATAGAAAGAAGCATAAGGTTGATAAAGACCTCTTTGCCAAACCCTGGAAGCAGGGTGAAACCCTCAATCATTTCTTTAACTCCCTTCCCTCCATTCTTGCTGGGAAAGACCTGAAGGAGGTGGTGGAAAGGATTTCAGAGGCGGTCAAGAAAAAAAGGATGGTCCTATTAGGGATGGGTGCTCACCCCATCAAAGTTGGACTCAATCCAATTTTGATAGATTGGATGAAGAATGGTGTCCTTAATGGAATCGCTATGAATGGGGCCTGCCTTATTCACGATATCGAATTGGCCATTGTGGGCCATACTTCTGAAGAGGTGGATGAGGAAATTTCCAGAGGTACTTTTGGAATGGTAAAGGAGACTCATGAAATAATCAATAAGGCTATTAAAAAGGGAACTGATCGTGGCCTGGGCATTGGGGAAGCACTTGGTGATGAAATCGAAAAACGAGGATTTCCCTATAGAGACCTTTCCCTTCTTTGGATGGGTAAAACCTTAGGAATCCCGATAACCGTTCATGTCGCAATTGGAACGGACATCATCCATATGGGTCCTTTTGCAGATGGTTCATCCATTGGGAAGGGAAGCCTAAAGGATTTTCATACCTTTGCCTCTTTGGTATCAAAATTAGAGAGGGGAGTGTTTATCAACCTCGGCTCTGCGGTCATCATTCCAGAAGTCTTCTTAAAAGCCCTCGCATTGGCCAGAAACCTTGGACACTCTGTTTCAAACCTTACCACAGTGAATATGGACTTTATCCCCCATTATAGGCCAATCCTTAATGTTGTAAAACGGCCGACGCTCAATGGAGGAAAGGGTTTTCACCTGATCGGCCACCATGAATTGATGTTTCCCCTTCTGGCCGCTGCAGTAATTGAAAAAATAAAAGGACCGAACTCATAACTTGAAAGGGGTAAGCCACTATGCTCGAATGCCATTTAGAAAGAAATAAGATGCGATGCACCTGCACCTATGAGCCCTGTGAACGAAAGGGCAGATGCTGTGAGTGTATCACCTATCATTGGAGTAAAAAACAGTGGTTCTTCTCCTGAAAGTGATCATGGAAAATAGGACATGTTTAAAGGCAAATC